>VGXI01000087.1 GCA_016873475.1 bacterium
TTTTGCGGAGCAGCGCCCTGATCGTGGGCGTCGGTCCTGCGCGCCAGCGCCTGCGCTCGCGCCGCCTCGACCGTGATCGCCCCGGCCTCCTCGCGATCGACCGCGCCCAGGTTGAAGTCCATCGGCGATGGCCCGGCACCCACGAAGCCCGCTTCTGCGGCGCTGAGCCAGCGCTCCTCCCGACAGTGGTGGAAGTAGACCGCGTGCACAGCGGGCGCCGTCGCCGCCTGGTAGAGGAAGAGGCAGCCCGGATCGTCGAAGTCCAGGACGCGGCCGTCGCGGGTCTGCAGCTGCGCGGCGTAGCGCGGCTCGCTGACAGCCATCCGGCATTCGGCGCAGGCAGTCCTATCCCAGACCACGGGTTGCGGCCCGGAAGGCGGGCCCTGCAGCCGCGCGATCAGCCAGACCAGCCCGACCCCGAGCAGCGCGAGGGCCGCGGCGATCCCGAGCCACGCTGCGCGCCGCCCGCTCCCGCTCATGCGCGCACCCCCTGCCGCAGCACGGGCGCGCTCGCGGGTTCCGGCTGCGTGAGGCTTCCGCTCTCGAGCGTATCGAGGTCGCGCACGAGCACGTCCTCGAGCGCCCAGTCGTTCGCAGCGAGCAGTTCCCTGAGCAGGCTCAGCTTCTCGCCCCGGCTGACCAGGCGAGCCCAGCTCCCGGCGGCGCCGCGGCGGAAGCCGCGTTCCCGCAAGGCCGCCGCGGCCTCCGGGCCGGAGGCGCGCACTTCGATCATCGTGTAGGCGTGCGCGCTGAGGTAGGCGTCCACGGGCCCGGCGAAGGCCACGCGCCCGTTGCGCAGCTCGACGACATTGTCGACGAGGTGGTGCAGCTCGTCCAGGCGATGCGAGCAGAGCAGCAGGGTAGCACTGGGGGCACGCTCCTCGACGAGGCCGAAGAAGGCCTGGCGCGACGCGGCATCGAGACTGGCCGTCGGCTCGTCCAGGATCAGCAGGGAAGCGTCCGTCGCAAAGGCCAGGGCGATCAGCAGCTTCTGCTTCATGCCCCCCGACAGCGCCCGGACCGGCTGGCCCGCGATCGCGTCCAGGTCGAGCGCCAGTCGCGCGGCGGCATGGTGCACCGCCCGCGGGTCGAGCCGTCGCAGCGCGCTGACGAGTCGGATGACCTCGGCCACGCTGGCCCCGAGCTGCGGGGCGATCTGCGGCACGTAGGCCATCTGCTGCGCGAGCTGGACCCGCTGGTCATAGGGCGCAACGCCGTCCACGCGCACCGTGCCCGTGCAGCCGACGATGCCCATGATCACGCGGGTCAGTGTGGACTTGCCGGAACCGTTGGGACCGATCAGCGCCACCCGGCTGCCCGCCTCGAGGACGAGGTCGATCCCGTCGAGCGCGGTGACGCGCCCGAAGCGCTTGGCGACGCCCGCCAGCTCAATGCGCACGGCTCACCTCCGGCGCGGGCAGGGCGCGCATCCGCGGGTTGTCGTCGCGCAGCAGGGCCTTGGGCGCCAGCACCGGGAAGACGCGACTGACCACATCCAGCAGCCCGACGGCCGGTGTCCCGCGGAAGAAGTGGAGCTGCTCGTGGCTGCTCGTCAGCTGCTGCGAGAGGCGTCGCGGTTCGTGGGGGACGTCGCCGGCGCCGTTGCCGTCGAGGTCGTAGCCGGAGTACTCGTCGAAGTAGTTGCCGGCCCAGTTCACCTGCAGCGCATTGCCGCCGCCGTCGACCAGCACGGCGATCGCACAGCCGCGCAGGTTGTTGTCCGTGAAACAACTGCGCGCTTCGCTGCTGTGGAAGGCGATGCCGACATCGCAGAACTCGAGCGCGTTGCCGCGGAAGCGGTTGTGGTGGTCGCGCTGGATCGGCGAGGTGTCGATGAAGATCCCCGTCGGATTGCGAACGAGCCGGTTCCCTTCGACGGCGGCATTGCCGACCTCCTTGAGGCCGATCCCCATGCCGCCCGCGCGGTCCGCCGCCGCGATGAGGTTGCCGGTCACCGCGACATCGTTGCTGTACATGAGAAAGATGCCGACCGTGTTGCCTAGGTAGACGTTCCCGCGCACGGCGTTGCCGTGGCTGTACATGAAGTGCGTCCCGTAGCGGCCGTCCTCGACGCGATTGCCGAGCATCGCATTGCCGGGTGAGTACCAGATGACGATGTCCCGGCTCCCCGTGACGAGGTTGTCCTCGATGAGCGAGTCCTTGACTTCCCAGAAGCGGATCGCGTCGCCGCGCAGGCCGCGCTCGGCCGCCGGCGTGCCCTGGATCTCGTTGCCGGCGATGCGCACGCTCCGGGAGCGTTCCACCGAGATCCCGAAGAGCGCCTCGGCGATGAAGAGCCCTTCAGCGCTGAGATCCTCGCCGTGGAGCCTGAGGGCGGCGTCCGTTTGCTCGAAGCGCATACCGCTGCCGCGAATGGAGAAGCCCAGCAGGTGCACGTCCGTGGCCTCGACGTCGATGGTGTGCCCCTGCCCCGCCGTGCGCAGGACCGCTGCGCGCGGCCCCCAGAGCGTGAGCGGACGCGAGATCCGCAGGGGCCCCGCGTACTCGCCCGGCGCGAGGCAGAGCGTGGCGCCGGCGGGGGCCGCGTCCACAGCGGCCTGCAGGTCGGAGCCCGGCGCGATCTCGTGGCCCTGCGCCGGCCGCGCCGGCGCTCTGCCGATTCCCGCGGCCAGGCCCGGGGCCGTCCAGCGCCGTGCCCCGGGCGGCGACGGCCGCGCGCAGGCCGCGGACAGGAGCGCCAGCGCCGCCAGCAGGCCCAGCAGCGAGCGACCGCTGCGACCTGCGGCCGTCCCGCGCAGGCGCGTCCACCGGCAGAAACAGGCGGGTGTCATGAGGTCTCCGGGCTTGCCCGGGCGAGCTCTCGGCGAACTCGCCCGGGCGCGCGCGCTCAGCTGGGCTTGACGAGCAGGTAGCCCGCCATCTCCAGGTGGAGGGCGGAACAGAACTCGGTGCAGTAGAAGGGGAAGACGCCGGCGCGATCCGCCGTGAAGGTCACGTTGCAGACCTTGCCGGGCTCGATGCTGAGATTGATGTTGTACATGTCGATGCAGAAGCCGTGCGTGGCATCCAGCGCCTGCTCGATGCTCGTCGCATGGATGTGCACCTTCTCGCCCTGCTTGACCTCGATGACGTCCGGGTTCAGGTGGCTGCGCACGAGCACCATGTAGACGTGCACGCCGTCGCCGCGCCGCTCGATCCGGACGCGCTCTTCGCTGGTCGTCGCGTTCGGGTCCGGCTGCATCGTGACCGGGTTCATGCCCGCCGGCGTGTACATGTCGATGGTCTTGATCTTGTCGACGTTGATCATCTGGGCGTAGTGCGGCTCGCCCAGCGGCAGCGGCATGTCGTAGACGACCACCGGCTTCTCGCCCGAGATGTCCAGGAGCTGGAAGTTCTGCGGCAGCAGCGGACCCACGCTGGAGAAGCGATCGATCGCCCACTTGTTCATGGCGACGAGGTACTTGCCCTGCGGATGGAGGGCATCGCCTTCGGCCGCCGAGATGTGGCCGATGTTGTAGTGGACCGCCGTCTTGTCCAGCAGCTGGAGGTCCTTCAGGGACCACTTCGCGACTTTCGACTCGAGGAAGATCGACGTGTAGGCGAAGCCCTTGTCGTCGTACTGCGTGTGCAAGGGGCCGAGGCCGAGCTCAACCTGCCCGCGGAGCGACTCGCGGAAGGGCAGGATCGGCACGCCGTAGGGATCCGCGCCTTCGAAGCGCTTCTGCTCGATGAGGGCCATCATCTTGTTGAAGTCGTAGACGCTGGCGTGGGTGTCCAGCTTGCCCGAGACCACGATGTCCGTGCCGTTGGGGGCGATGTCCACGCCGTGCGGGCTCTTCGGCTCGGGCACGAAGTAGAGCAGGCCCTCGGCGATGGCCGTCGCGAGGCTGATCACCCGCATGCCGGCGATCGTCTGCGTCTTGCCGGCCTTCACGACCTGCTCGGCCTTCCGCCAGTTGATCAGGTGGAGAAAGTCCATGTCGTTCTGGGAGGCGCCCGATTCCAGGGCGGGCTTCCCCTCCGCCAGGCCGCCCGTCGCGCGCTCCGTGTTGACCGAGTTGCAGAAGGCCCAGCCGTCGCTGGCCAGCTTGCCGGCGTCGGCGAGATCCTGCATGTAGGGCGGCAGCTCGATGGCCCAGGACTCGGCGGGGATGATGCGGCCGGCCGCGCGATCGAACTTCCAGTAGATCTGTGCGCCGCGGTACTTCTCGTTGAACTGATCGAGCGGCGCGTAGGCGCCGCCCAGCGGCGCGGCCAATTGCGCGGTCTCGATGACGTACTCGGTGTTGGGCGTCACGAAGGTGCCGCCGTGATCGTTCATGATCAGGCCGCTGTGCACGATCTGCTTGGTGGCGAAGTCCGCCAGGCTGACCACGGCGATGCGGGCATTGGCCTTGTCGTTGACGAAGATGAACTGCCCGTCGTAGTCCGCGTTCGTCTCGCTCAGCGCCGGGTGATGCATGTCACCCCAGGTGAGGGGGTGCCCCTTGGGGGAGCCCTCCGCCAAGATGGCCTTCGTTTCCTCGTCGAAGCCGTAGCCCTGCCAGGGCTCCGGGGTGAAGACCCCGATGTACTTGAGGATGCGCATGCTCGGCACGCCGATGACGATCAGGTTGCCCCCATGTCCACCCGAAGCAAAGAGCAGGAACTCCTCCTTGCGGCCGGTGGGAGTGTAGGTCTTGAGCGCCGCTGTGACGTCCGCCTCGCTCAGATTGCGGGCCTGCATGAGCTGCTGGACGCTCGCTCCTCCCGAGATCTTCGGCTCTTGCCCACCGCATGAGAACATCGCGGCTGCGACGCCGAACGCGGAAAGGACGCCGAGCGCGGCGATGAGACGCTTGCTTCGAAGCTGCATGGTTTCCTCCCTGGGCTCCTGGGTTTGCCGCCTGCCGCCAGGCGGCTTTGCGCGCCTAGTGCGCGAAGGATCGAACCTTCTCGCGAAGCGCGGCGACGACGCCGGGCTTCGCCTGGAGATCGGGGTTGGCGATCATCTGCGGGCTCTTGCCGACTGCCGGTCCGCCGTAGAGGATCGCCCGCTCGATTTCCTCGTCCTTGACCGCCTTCTGCCACTGCCGATCGGCGTAGTTGCGGGGCTTCGGGTTCAGCCCGGCGGCACCTGGGCCATCGCCGTGACCGGCCGTGCCGTGGCAGACCGCGCAGCGGGTCGTGAAGAGGCTCTCCGCTTCGGCGCGGTCCGCCGCGGTGATCGCAACGCTGGGCTTCTGGGCCGCACTGCCCTGATCCGCCCGCCCCCCACCACCCTGGCCACAGCCGGCGAGAAGCAGCAGGAGCAGGGCGGGCGGGCCCGCAAGAAGGCCGAACATCGACGCTAACTTCATGAGAATCCTCCGATTGCGCTCCGAGATCGGGAGCTGCGCGGGCGCCGTCACAAGCGCGGGCCGCCAGGCCACAGGCGAATCTCTGGCCTGCGCCCCTCCTCCTCAACACCTCAGCGCATGACCATATGCGTTGAGTGGCCGTGTGTCAATGGGAAAGCGCCGCTGCCGGGCAGCGGGGAGGGTCCTTGCCCCCGCCGCGGGCCGTGTCAGCGGCCTGCGGCGGGGATGGGCGGGCCGTCTAGCCCGTCATGAGGATCAGGTGCTTCACCGCGCGGAAGGCCTGCGGGTCGGTGATCCGCAGCTCCATCTGCTCGCCGACCAGTTCGAGCGTGTAGCTCGACAGCGGCTGGTCGCTGATCACCTTCACCTCGTCGGCCGGGATCAGGATGCTGGTCTCCTGGTCCGTGTCCATCGGCGTGAAGAGCGCGGGATCGATGCTGCCCGAGGGGCGCCAGGTCCGGCCGAGGCGCAGGAAGCCGCCCGTCGCGACGATGGTGCCCGAGTCCTTCAGCTCGTCCTTGGTGCCGATCGTGTAGTAGATCGTGCCGAGGGCGCGCCGGGACTCCTCGAGGCGGGCCACCTGGGTCTGGATCGTCACCTCGCGCGCCTGGATCGTCTGATCGCGCTCGGCCACCTTGCCGTGCAGGCCGGCAACTTCCGTCTGCAGCTCGTCGACGCGCTGGTTCAGGGCGACGATCAGCGTCTCCTTTTCGGCGACCGTGGCGCGCAGGTTCTTGATCATCTTCTCGAGGCCGGCGATCTTGACGCCGCTCTCCTTGAGCTGCGCCTCGAGCGTGGCGATGCGGTCGCGGGCGCGCTCGATACCGGCCTTGATCTCGGCGATGCGGGCGCGCGCAGCGTCGCCGCGATCCTGGGAGAGCTTGGTCTCGGCGTCGAGCTGCGTCTTGAGCGCCGCGGCGCCCTCCTCGCCCAGGACGATGGCGTTGAGGCTGTCCTGGATCGCCGCGATCTCGGTGATGGCCTCGCTGTAGCGGTCGCGGGTCGCCTGCTCGTCGGCCTGCAGCGTCGCGTAGGCGGCGTTCCGCTGCTGGAGCTTCTGGTAGAGCATCCCGGAGGCGACGAGGAAGACGATGACCAGCAAGGTCAGTACATAGGGGATGGGTTTGCGCATGCGTGCTCCTCCTTGGTTGGCTGAGCCACGTGGGGGGAATGGCCAGTTGCTAAGGTGGCGCTCCGGCGGGTCCCCGCACAAGGGGAAAACCGCCTGCCCGCCATTTGCCGATCCAAACCATTGGATTAAAATCACTTGTGCGGCGGGCTCGACACCCCCGCAAATCCCCTCTTGCGCGACGATTCTGTCCGAATTACCCTGACCGAAAGGTCAGTGCCATGGAAGCCCCCCCGAGCAAGCCCACCGCCGACGCCCTGCCCGCCCGCGAGCGCATCCTGAACGCTGCGGCGCAGCTCTACGCAGTGCGCGGCTTCGAGGGCACCTCGATGCGCGACATCGCCGAGGCGGCCGGCGTCACGAAGCCGCTCATCTTCTACCACTTCGCCTCCAAGGAGCGGCTCTACGCGAGCCTGCTCGAGGAGGCCCTGGCCGCCTGCCGCTCCGGCGGCGAGGCGATCCTCAGCGAGCCCATGAGTGCGACCGAGCGCCTGCACCGCTTCCTCGCGAGCCACGTCCAGGTCCTGCGCGAGCGGCCGGCCGTCTTCGCCTTCGCCCACAACCTGCTCACGGTCGCGTACGAACTGCCGCTCGGCTTCGATTACCGCGCCGAGGGCCGCGCGCTCTTCGACCAGATCGTGCGCGTCGTCGAGGAGGGCCAGGCGCAAGGCGAGTTCCGCCGCGCCGATCCCGAGGCCGTCGCCGTGCTCGCCCTCGCGAGTCTGGGCATGTACGCCCAGGCCCTGCTGATCGGCGAGATCGCGGCCCTGCCCGAGGCGCTGGAGGAGCATCTCCTCGACCTTCTCCTCCACGGCATCAAGGAGCCTGCCGCATGAAGCATCCGGATTCCGCGACCCCCACGCGCCCGGGCTGGGGCCTCGCCCTGGCCCTGCTCTTACTCGCTTTCGCGGGCGTGGCCCGCGCTGCCGCGCCGGCCGACACGCTGCGCCTCTCGCTGCCCCAGTGCGTGAGCCTGGCCCTCGCTCGCGGCGAAGAGATGCAGCTCGCCGAGGCCAGCTACGACGCCGCGCGCGCCGCCTACCAGCAGGCGCGCTCGGTCGCGCTGCCGCAGCTCTCGCTCTCGGCGGGCTACACGCGCACCCTCGACAGCGTCTTCAGCGACGCCACGGGCGGCGATTTCTCGCCCTTCGAGCCCGACACCCTCGCGCCGCTCGCGGATCGCGTGCGCGCCCTCGAGGACGCCCTGCCGATGTCCGGCCTCGCCGGCCTCGCCGGCCTGTTCAGCAGCACCTCCTTCGGCAGCGAGAACACCTGGACGTCGACGCTCAGCCTCTCGCAGAAGCTCTTCGAGGGAGGCTCGATCTGGCACTCGATCGCCGCCGCCAGGCACGCGCTGCTGGCCACCGAGCTGCTGCGCGCCGACCGCCGCGAGGAGGTCATCCTCCAGGTGCGCGAGGCCTATCTCGGTGCCCTGCTCGCCGGTCGCGGCCTCACGATCGCCGAGCTGGCCCTCGCCCAGGCCGAGAGCCAGCTCGAGCGCGTGCGCCTGCGCGCTGAGGCCGGCCAGGCCTCGGAGTTCGCGCTGCTCCAGGCCGAGGTGCAGCGGGACAACCAGCTCCCCGCGGTGCTCGCGGCGAAGAGCCGCCGGGAGCTGGCGCAGCTCGAGCTGGCGCGGCTGGTCAACCTGCCGGCCGACCAGCCGCTCGCGCTCACGACGCCGCTCCTGGACGACGCGGCCCTGCCCGCCGGGCCGGCCCTGGCCGACACGACGGGGCTCGTCGCGCTCGCGCTGCGCGCCTCGGGACTCATCGCGCTCGAGGAGGCGCTCCAGGCGCGCGAGCATGCGGTGGGCGTCGCGGCGAGCGGCAAGTGGCCGGGCCTGTCGCTCTTCGCGAACTACACGCGCGAGGCCTATCCCGCGGGCGTCTTCCCCGGCAGTGATGATTGGCGCAAGGACGTGCGCGCGGGCCTCCTCCTCAACTGGTCGCTCTTCGACGGCCTGCGCACGCGCGGGGCGGTGCAGGACATGCGGGCGAAGAGCGCCGTGGCGCGGCACGAGCTGCGCCAGGCGCGCGAGCTGATCGCCCAGGGTGTGCGCTACAACCAGTGGGAGCTGCACCGGGCGGCGGCCGACCTGCACGCCCGCTCCCGGACGGTAGCGCTCGCGCGCCGCGCCCACGAGCTGGCCAGTCTCCGTTACGACGAGGGCGCCTCGGACCTCATCGAGGTCTCCGACGCGCGCATCGCCCTTCAGCTCGCGCAGATGTATGAAGCGCAGGCCCGGCACGACACCTTCGTCGCCCTCGCCCGCCTCGAGCGCTACAGCGGGCAGCCCTTGCTTGCCCAGGTCCTGCCGGCCGCCGGCAACTGACGAGGTCCACGCTATGAAACTGAAGACGACTCTTTCGCGCCCCTTCGCCTGGCTCGCGGGTACCCTGCTGATCGCCCTGTTCGCCGGGATCGGCGGCTGCGGGCAGCGGGGCGCCGAGTCGGCGACGCCCATCGCCCAGACCGTGCTCGTCTCGCCGGGGGACGTCGTGCTCGCGCACACGGCCGCGCTCGAGGCGGGCACCGCCTTCACGGGCGAGTTGCAGCCGGCCCAGATCACGAACGTCAAGTGCCGCTTCGACGGCGACATCGACCGCGTGCTCGTCCGCGAGGGCCAGAGCGTGCGCCGGGGCCAGGCCCTGGCGACCTTCCGCCCGCGCGACGTCGAGGACCGCCTGCGCGCCGCCGAGGCGCAGGTGCTCGCCGCGACGGCCGCGCTGCGCGCCGCCGAGAACGGCGAGGCGCGCGCGCGCCGCCTCTTCGCAGCCGGCGCCGCGGCGCCCAGTGACCTCGAGGCCGCCGAAGCCCAGCGCAGCGCGGCCCAGGCCGGGCTCGACCAGGCCGAGGCGATGCGCAACACGGCCCGCGAGGATGCCGAGAGCCTCGACGTGCCCAGCCCGATCAAGGGGCGCGTGAGCCAGGTCGCCATCCACGCCGGGGATCGCACCCTGATCGGCGATCCGCTCTTCCAGATCGTCGACACGGACACGCTCGAGCTGTCGGCGACGCTGCCCTCGGAGGCCCTCGCCCGCGTGCGGCCGGGCACGCCGATCCGCTTCCACATCGACGCCTTCCCGGGCGAGGTCTTCCGCGGCGAGGTGAGCCGCCTGAATCCGACCACCGAGCCCGGTACGCGGCAGCTCAGGATCTACACGCGCCTCGCCAATCCCGACGGCCGGCTGGTCGGCGGGCTCTTCGCGAGCGGGCGCGTGGTGAACGAGTCGCGGCCCGCGGCCACGGCGGCGCCGATCGCCGCGGTGCGCAAGGAGGGCAGCGAGCAGGTGGTCTACCGCCTGCGCGGCGGCGTCGCCGAGCGCGTGGCGGTGGCCCTCGGCATCGTCGACGAGGAGGCGGGCATCTGCGAGCTGCTGGGCGGCGTCGCCCCCGGCGACTCGCTGCTGACGGGCATCCTGCCCGGACTGCGCGGCGGCGTGCGCGTGACGGTCCTCGCCGGCGCTGCGCCGGCCCAGGGCTAGGGCGAAAGGGCAAGGCCATGTTCCTCTCGGACATCTCGATCAAGCGGCCCGTCTTCGCGACGATGATGATGGCCGCCCTGGTCACCCTCGGCCTCTTTGCGTTCCGGCGCCTGTCGATCGACATGTGGCCGGACGTCAGCTTCCCCTTCATCGCCGTGCAGACGGTCTACCCCGGCGCCTCGCCGGAGACGGTCGAGCGGGACGTCAGCCGCAAGATCGAGGAGGCGGTCAACCCGATCAACGGCGTCAAGGAGCTGACCAGCGCCTCGCAGGAGGGCTTCTCGCTCGTTTTCATCGAGTTCGAGCTGGGCGTGGACGAGATGGACGCGCAGCAGGACGTGCGCGCCAAGATCGAGTCCGTGCGCAGCGAGCTGCCGGAGGACATCGAGGAGCCGCTGGTGCTGCGCTTCGACCCGGCGGACATCCCGATCGTCTCGCTCGCCCTGCGCTCGGAGGCGCGCAATCTGCGCGAGCTGACCACGCTCGCCGACGAGGTGCTGCGCAAGGAGCTGGAAGGCGTCGAGGGCGTCGGCCAGGTGACGATCGTCGGCGGCGAGGAGCGCGCGATCGTCGTCGAGCTGGACCCCGAGCGTCTCGCCGCGCGCGCGGTGCCCATCCCGCTGGTGATGGCGACCCTCGCCGCCGAGAACATGGAGGTGCCGGCCGGGCGCCTCGAGCTCGGCCCGGGCGAGCAGCTCGTGCGCGTGGCCGGCCGCGTGGGGGAGCTGCGCGAGTTCGCGAACCTGGTCGTCGCCGTGCGCGACGGCGTGCCCATCCGCATCGGCGACATCGGCCGCGTCATCGACGACGCCGACGAGAGCCGCTCGGCGGCCTTCTACAACGGCACGCCGGCCATCGGTATCGACCTGCGCAAGGTCTCGCAGGGCAACACGGTGGAGATCGCCGACCGCATCATCGCGGCGGTCGAGCGCATGCGGGGGCGCCTGCCCGAGGGCGTCGAACTGGCCGTCGTGCGTGACAACTCGGTCTGGATCCGCCACTCGGTCGAGGACGTCGAGGTGACGATCCTCATCGGCGCCATTCTCACCGTGATCGTCGTGTTCGTCTTCCTCAACTCGTGGCGCTCGACGGTGATCACCGGCCTCACGCTGCCGGTGTCGATCATCGCCGCGTTCCTGTCGCTCTACGCCTTCGGCTACACGCTGAACATGATGACCCTGATGGCGCTCTCGCTCGCCACGGGCATCCTGATCGACGACGCGATCGTGGTGCGCGAGAACATCGTGCGCCACGTGGGCATGGGCAAGAACCACAAGGACGCCGCGCGCCAGGGCACCAGCGAGATCGGCCTCGCCGTGCTCGCCACCACGCTGTCCACGCTCTGCGTGTTCATCCCGGTGGCCTTCATGGGCGGCATCGTCGGCATGTTCTTCCGCGAGTTCGGCCTCACGGTGGCCTGCGCGGTGGCGGTCAGCCTCTTCGTCTCCTTCACGCTGGACCCGATGCTCTCCTCGGTCTGGTACGACCCCGTGGCCGAGGGGCATGTCGCCCATCGGGGGATCGGCAAGGCGCTCGAGCGCTTCAACCAGGGCTTCGTCGGCCTCGGCCGCTGGTACCGCGGCGTGATCGGCTGGGCGCTGGACCATCGCCTCGCCACGCTGGGTATCGCGGTCGCCTCCTTCATCGCGGCGCTCGCGCTCTTTCCGCTGATCGGCGGCACCTTCATGCCCGTCAGCGACAACGAGGAGCTGGCGGTCCTGGTCAAGACGCCGGTCGGCTCCTCATTGGAGTTCACGCGCGGCCGCGTGCGCGAGGTCTCGGCCCTGCTGCGCCAGTACCCCGAGGTGCAGAGCACCTACGAGACCATCGCCGGCGGCTTCAACGCGCAGGTCAACGAGGCCGAGATCTACGTCAAGCTCTCGCCCAAGGGCGAGCGCGATCGCTCGCAGCAGGACATGATGCCGGTGATCCGCCGCGACCTGGCGGGGATCGCCGGCGCGACGGTGTCGGTGCTCGAGTCGGGCGGCTTCGGCGGCACGACCAAGCCGCTGCAGATCTACGTCTACGGCGACCAGATCGACGAGCTGAAGCGCGTCTCGCAGCAGGTGCTCGCGGTGGTGCGCGAAACGCCAGGCGCCATCGAGGCCGACTCGAAGATGGCCGAGGAGCGGCCCGAGCTGCGCATCGACCTGCGTCGCGAGCTGGCGAGCGACATCGGCCTCGGCGTGGGCAGCCTCGCCGGCACGCTCAGGCCCGCGCTGGCCGGGCAGAAGGCGACGAGCTGGGAGGATCCGAGCGGCGAGCAGCACGACGTCATCGTGCGCCTGCCGCGCTCGGCGCGCGTCTCCGAGGCGCAGCTCGCCGCGCTGCCGATCGCCAGCGGCTACGACCCCGCGACCGGCGCGC
>VGXI01000088.1 GCA_016873475.1 bacterium
GGGGCCTCGCCGATCGGGAGCACAGTGCCCGCCTGGGGCCCTGCGTTCCCGGCGAGGCACGGGAGTTCCTGCTCGGCCGCGACGCCGACTGCGCCCTCCCGCTCGCCGAGCGCAGCGTGAGCCGTCACCACGCGCGCCTGGCCTGGGACGGCGAGCGCTGGACGATTGAAGACCTCGGCAGCCGCTTCGGCACACAGCTCAACGGCGCCGCCCTGAGCGCGCTCGCGCCGCTCGCGGCCGGCGACCGGCTCGTCCTCGGGCGCCTGGAGCTGCGCGTGGAGATGGACGGACCCGCACCCGACGCGGGGCGCCGACCCTGAGCCCGGACGGCGAGGCGACGGTGCTCAGCTTGAGCGCGGCGCGCGAGACGGCCTCGGCCCCTGCCGCGGCCGGCGCGACCAGCGGTCTCGGCGAGGAGCGCCGCTACCGCGTCCTGCTGCGCATCCTGGACCTCTTCGCGGGCGGCCACGATCTGGAGGCCATCCTGGCCGCCGTGATTCGCTTGGCCGGCGAGGCCGTGGGCGCCGAGCGCGGCTTCATCCTCCTTCACGATGCCGAGAGCGGGCGCTGGCGCCCCGAGACCCAGGCCGCCTGGCAGGCCGAGGCGAGCGCCGCCGTCACGCCGCCGCTCGACGCGGGCGCCATCGGCCAGGTCAGCCAGACCGTGCTGCGCGAGGCGCTCGAGAGCGGCCGCAGCGTCTGCCTGGAGACGGTCGCCGCCGATCCCCGCTTCGACGCCGCGGCCAGCCTGCACTCCCAGCAGGTGCAGAGCCTCATCTGCGTGCCGCTCCTGCTCGCGCCGGAGCAGCGCCGCCTCGGCGCGCTCTACGTGGACCGCCGCGCGGCCGGCGCCGGGCCCTTCGCCGGCGCCGATCGCGAGCTGCTCGAGACGGTGGCCGCGCAGGCCGCGCGGGTCATCGAGACGGAGCAGCTCCAGGCCGCCCGCGCGCGCGCCGAGAAGCTGGCCCTGCTCGGCACGCTGGTCGGGCGCCTCGCCCACGAGCTGAAGAACCCGCTCTACAACGTGCGCGGCACGGCGGAGAACATCCTCGCCAAGCTGGCCGCGGGCGGCCTCGCCGAAGAGGACCTGCGCGCCCGCGTCGAGCGCGTACTGGCCGGCGTCGACAAGGCGGAGGGCCGCATGAACAGCCTGCTGCGCTTCGCGCGGCCGGGCGGCGGCCAGCGCGAGCTGCTGGATCTCGCGCGGGTGCTGACGGCGGCGGCCGTCGACTGCGCAGCGCGCTTCCAGGAGGGCGGACTGCGCCTCGAGCGCGACTACCCGCGCGGGCTCCTCGTGCAGGGCGACGCCGAGGCGCTCGAGCAGGTGGTCGGCAACCTGCTCGTCAACGCGGCGCAGGCAATGGCTGAGCGGCGCGGCGGCTGCGTGCGCCTGTCGGCGCGGCCGCTCTGCCGGCTGGCCGCCGAGCCGGACTGGGTGGAGGTCTGCGTCGAGGACGAGGGGCCGGGCATCCCGGCGGGCGATCTCGAGCGCATCTTCGCGGACTTCTTCACGACCAAGGCGGGCGGCAGCGGGCTCGGCCTTGCGATCTGCCGCCACCTCGTGGCCGAGCACCGCGGCAGCCTGAGCGCCGAGAACCGCGCGGAGGGCGGCGCCCGCTTCCGGCTCGGCCTGCCGCTGGCCGCGCGGCGCGCCTGACAAGCGCGCCCGCTTGCGCTACACTCCGCCGAGGCGAAAGGTGAGCCCATGGCCGAGGCGCCCCGCATCCTGCTCGTCGACGACGAGGAGCTGAACCGCGAGTACATGGCGGAGCTGCTCGGCGAGCGCGGCTACCGCGTCGAGACCGCGGTGGACGGCCTGGACGCCCTCGCCCGCCTGAAGGCCGAGCCCTTCGACCTGCTCGTCACCGACCTCAACATGCCGCGCCTGGACGGCCTCGGCCTGCTGCGCAAGCTCGCCGAGGAGGGGCTCGAAGTGAGCGCGCTCCTGATCACGGCCTACGGCAGCGTCGAGGCCGCGGTCGAGGCGCTCAAGCTGGGCGCCCTCGACTTCCTCGAAAAGCCCGCGCACGGCGGCCTCGGCCCGCGGCTGCAGCTCGCGGTGGAGCAGGCGCTGAGCCGCCGGCAGCTGCTGCGGCGCACGCGGAGCCTCGAGGTCGCGCTCGAGCCGGGCGGCGAGGAGCTCGTCGGCAAGAGCGCGACGGTGGAATTGCTGCGCAGCAAGTGCCGCAAGCTGGGCCCCTCGCAGAAGACCGTGCTCATCCGCGGCGAGACGGGCACCGGCAAGGAGCTGGTCGCGCGGGCCATCCACCGCTACGGGCCGCGGGCGAAGCGCCCCTTCGTGGCGATCAACTGCGCGGCGATCGACCGCCAGCTCCTCAGCAGCGAGCTCTTCGGCCATGTGCGCGGCGCCTTCACGGGCGCGGTGAGCGACCGGCCGGGCAAGTTCGAGGCCGCCGACGGCGGCACGCTCTTCCTCGACGAGATCGGCGAGATGGATCTCGAGCTGCAGGCGCGCCTCCTGCGCGTGCTCGAAACGCACGAGGTGGAACGCCTGGGGAGCAACCAGCCGATTCGCGTGGACCTGCGCATCGTCGCGGCGACGAACCGCGTGCTCGAGCAGGAGATCGCGGCGGGGCGCTTCCGCGAGGACCTCTTCCACCGGCTCAACATCATCGCCCTGCAGACGCCGGCCCTGCGCGAGATCCCCGAGGACATCCCGCTGCTCGCCGAGCACTTCCTGCGCCGCGATCCCGAGGGCCGCGGCAAGCGCTTCACCGACGCGGCGCTGACCAAGCTCGCGGGCCACCGCTGGCCGGGCAACATCCGCGAGCTCAGGCACGTGGTCGAGCAGGCCGTCTTCTATGCCGAGGGCAAGCAGATCGACGCCGAGGACATCACGCTGCCCGAGCCGCGCGGCGCGGCGCTGGACTTCCTCGACGGCGGCCTCACGCTCGCCGAGATCGAGCGCGAGGCCCTCGTCCGTCGCCTCGCCCAGTGCGGCGGCAGCCGGCGGCGCGCGGCGCGCGGTCCTTGCAGAGCAGCGTCGAGCCGTCGACGTTGAGCGGGAAGGGCTGGTCGCAGGCGATCTCGAGCGTCTTCGTCGCCGCGTAGTGTTCCATCCCCCAGCGCGCGGGATCGCGGCGGATGGCGCCGCTGCGCGCCGCCGCCGCCTGGCGCAGCAGCGAGAAACCGCCGCGGTCGCGCAGGGCGTAGCAGTGGAAGCGGCCGGAGCCCAGGGCGTCCTCGCTGTAGGCGAGCTGAGGGCCCAGGTAGCCGTTCACGAGGATCAAGGCCTGGAAGCGGCCGCTTGCCGCCTCGGCGCCGTCCACCGTGAGCCGCCAGTGTCGCCGCTTCGTGAAGGGTGCCTTGAGGACGCGCTCACCGACCGCCAGGCTCATGCCGGTGGTGAAGGGGCCGAGGTCCCCGAAGAGCTGACTGAGCACACCCTTGTACCACTTCATGAAGCGGTTCTCGGTGAAGTGCGGAATGCGGCCGAAAAGACCCGCGCCGCCGTAGCCGACGAAGTGCTTCACGGGCAGGCCCGTGCCCGGCGCTTCCACGCGCAGCAGGTCGCAGGGCTCGGTGCGATCGGCGGCGATCGCCTCCGAGAACACGCGCACCGCGGCCTCGATCTCGTCGGGCATGCCGAGCACCTTGCCGATCAGGTCGGCCGAGCCCTTGCGCAGGAAGCCGAGGCGGATCTCATCGAGCGGCGGCTCGGCGTCGAGGATGCCCGCGAGCACCGCGTTGAAGGTCCCCGAGCCGCCGGCCGAGATGAGGATGCGCGCGCCGTCCCGCACCAGTTCGGCGGCCCGGGCGCGGGCCTCGCGGTGGCCCTCGATCGCTGTCAGGGGCGCAGGTTCGTCCAGCCGGCCTCGCGAAAGAGCGGCTCGATGCGCTGCACCTTGCCCCAGTCCGCGATCGAGCCCGAGACCGCCGTGGCGATCACCTCGATGCGAGCGTCCTTGCTAGCCATTGGCCACCTCCCCCAGGCCGCGCGCGAAGCGCGCGGCGGCATCCGTCAGCAGTTCGACCGGCTGGGTCCCGTCCAGCCGCAGGACGGGCAGGCCGAGCCGCGCCTCGGCGGCCGCGCAGACGGCCGCATAGGAGCGCTGGAGCAGCGCGAGCTTCTCGACCGTTTCGTGCACTTGCCGCGTTTCACCGCGCGTGGCGATGCGCGCGACGGCTATCTCGGCCGGCAGTTCGATGAGGACCGCCGCCGCCGGCAGCTCGAGCCGGAAGGGCACGAGCGCGCGCAGGCGGCGGAGTTCGGGGTGGCGTCGCCGCGCGGCGGCGCTGCCGCGGCCAGCGAGCTGGAGCAGCGCGGCCGCCGCGAAGTCGGGGTTCACTTCGCCGGGACGGTAGAGCGCGAGCCAGCCGGCGAGGTTCAAGAGCGGCGAGCCATCGAGCAGCACCCAGTCGGGGTCGTACCAGCGGCGGCACTCGCGCAGGAGGTCCTCCCTGAGCAGCAGCTCGGCCAGCTTGGGCAGCTTGTAGCCGCCCAGGCTCTTCGCCGATTTCGCGCGGCGGCTGAGGCGCTGGCGCAGGCGCTCGGCGGGCAAGGGCTGCAGGGCCTGCAGCTCGCCGCTCGCGTAGCGCTGGAGCGCGTCCCCCACGAGACAGGTGCTGCCGCCCGCCGAGAGCGCGAGGGCCAGCTCGCGGGCCAGGGTGCTCTTGCCTGAGCCGTCGATGCCGAGCACGGCGAGCGCACGCGTTGCGCGGCGCGGTGTATAGCGCGTTTGCCGGCGCCCGCGCTCGGCGGCGACCAGCTCGGCAACCTCACCCTGGAGGCTGAGCGCCAGCGCCCGCGGGCGCCCTTCGAGATGGCGGGCCGGGCCCAGCAGCACGCGGTTCCAGACCGGCAGGGGCAGGGCCGCGCCGCGCGGCAGCGCGCGCTCGGGACCGCTCAGCGCGGCGGGGATCACGGGCAGCCCGGGATGCCGCTCGAGCAGCCAGCCGACGCCGCCGCGAAAGGGCGCCAGCACGCCCGGCTCGCCGCGCGTGCCCTCGGGGAAAAGAATGAGGCTCTCACCCGCGGCGAGCGCGCGGTCCATCGCCGCGAGGCTCTCCGTGGCCGAGGCGCCGCGGTCCACCCAGACGGGCGCGAGCAGGCGATCCATGAGGTGCACGAGCCGACGCGAGCGCCCAAAGTGATCGGCGGCGGCCACCGGCCGCGTGCGCGCGAGCCGCTCGCGCGGGATCGCGCTGAGCAGGAGCAGGGCGTCGAGGTGGCTGTTGTGATTGGCGACGATGAGGAACTGCTGCAGCGTGGCGAGCTGCGCCGTGCCCTGCGCGTGCAGGCCGAAGAGCGCGCGCAGCAGCGGACGTAGGACGAGCACATGAAATGACGTGCGCCCGTCCATGGCGGCTAGAAGAGCTCCGTGGCGTAGCGGAGCAGGTGGAAGCCCACGGGGGCGGCGAAGAGCAGCGGGCGCAGGCCGTCGATGATGCGCCCGCGCCCCGGCTCGAGGGCCTCCAGGTCGATGCCTAGATCGCGCTCCACCGCGCGCAGCGTGAAGTTGCCCATCAGCACGAGGAGCGGCAGGAGCGCGGCCAGCAGCAGACCCTGCGGCCGCGTGAGCCCGGCCGGCAGGCCGACCAGCATGCAGAGCAGGAAGGCCGGCGGCGTCGCGGCGAGATAGGCGAGCGGCGGCCCGCCGCCGGCGCGGCGCACGAAGCGCTCGAGGAGGTCGGTGAGATAGGCGACGAGCAAGAGGAGCAGCGCCAGGCCGAGCGCACTGCGCGCGAGGTAGGCCAGGTGGCCCAGGCAGTAGACGAAGAGGAAGAGCCCGAGGTCCAGCGCCCCCATCGAGAAGACGCTGCCGCGCGCGCTGCCGCCCAGCGCGACGAGGAAGGGCAGCAGCACGAACACGTAGACCGGCACGGCGACGATGAAGAAGCCGTACCAGTCCGCCACTACCAGCCAGAACTGCAACGGCACCGCGAGATAGGCGGCGAGCATCGCCCAGCGATCTTCCGCGCGCAGATCGGCGAGCGAAAGGTACTCGCGCAGGCCGGCGAAGCTGACGAGGGCCATCAGCCAGGCGGCAACGGTGAAGGAGAGCCAGCGCGCGACGGCCAGGCAGGCCAAGAGCGCGAGCGGCGCAAGCAGCGTGGATCGGCTCTGGGTCATCGACCACCCCCGGCGCCCAGCAACGCAATGCTGGGCGCCGGAAGCGGAGAAGTCAAGGCCGCGCTCAGCGCAGCAGGATCAGCTTGGCCGTGGCCGCGAGGCCGGAGCCTTCCAGATGCGCGAGGTAGACGCCGCTCGGCTGCTCGCGGCCGGCCGCGTCGCGGCCGTCCCAGTCGAAATGCTGCTCGCCGGCGGGCAGCGTGCCTGCGAAGACGGTGAAGAGCCGCCGCCCGCTCACGTCGCACACGCTCAGCTCTACCGTCGCCCGTGCGGCGAGCGTGAAGCGCAGGGTCGTCTTCGGGTTGAAGGGGTTCGGCTGGGCGCTGAGCGCGACCGGCGGCGCGGGCACCGACTCCGTCGCTGTCACCGTCGGGTCCAGGGCCAGGACGACCTGGCTCGGCGCGTCGAAGTCCTGCGTGAAGACGATCGCCGGCGAGATCTTGTAGCGGAGATCCATGTCCGCGTCCCTGCCCCGCTGGCAGCAGAAGCTCTGGCTGTAGTCCGTCCAGACATCGCCCTCACGCACCATGTAGAAGAGCCCCTTCCAGGTCGGCATCATGTTGAAGCCGTAGTGCTGCTGGAACCAGACCGCGTGCACGCGGCCGGCTTCGTCGGCGGCAATCGCTGGATCTTGTGGCCAGGTGTAGGTGTCGAACTCGACGGTGAGATCTTCCGGATCGCTCCAGGCCCCGATCGGGCCGCCGTGGGTGTAGTGGATCACGTTGCAGGGGCAGGTCGGCTGGGGCCCGTTGCTCAGCACATGCTGCTCCTCGTCGATGCCGCAGGCCGCAGCGAACTCGCCGCCGTAGACGAACTGCCCCGGATGCAGCGCGACAGGTGCCTGCCAGACGCCACCGACGCGCTCGCTGTAGACGAGGCCTTCCTCCTGCATCGCATAGGCGCGAGGCCGCCAGGCTCCTAGGTCCGGCACAGGCAGGGCCTGCGCGAAACAGGGGGCGCCCCAGCTGCTGCCTGCCGGCACCAGCTCGGCATCCTGCCAGACGCCGAAGCGTCGCTCGGCGAAGCGCACGCCGCCCTGGGCGGTCTGGAAGCACAGGAAGACGCCAGTGTCCGTCGGCGTCTTCCACCAGCCGGTCAGGCGGGGCAGTGTCACGTTGAGGGCGAAGGCGTAGAGGGCGGCGTCCCGCCAGCCCGACCCGCTGTCCTCGCGGACGACGATCGTTCCCTGCCAGACAAAGGCGAGGATGTACCCGCCCTCGGCGAATGCGACGTCCGGCAGCGCGCCGCGCCCGTGGTTGACGGCGGGTCCCACGGCCCCGTAGGACCAGCAGCGGGTCCAGATGCTGTCCGCCTCCGCCCAGGCAACGAGCACTTCGCCGCCGGCGCCAGTCGCCACGCGGCAGCTCGCGGCCTCGCGCTCACCAGTAGAGATGGGATAGAACTGGAAGCTGGCGCCGAGGGGGGCGGCGCCGAGAAGAACCAGGAACGAAGCTAGAATCAGTGCCGAGTACCCGTACTTCATTTCCACACCTCCCGCGGTGGCGCGACAGGCGCCACCGCGGAAAGTATAGCACGGCCGTCGCCGGGCCCCTAGAGGCCGCTCGTCGGCGTTCCCTTGTCCTTGTCCTTGTGCGTCAGTTTCGCAAAGAGCTGGCCGACGTTCTGCTTCAGCTCGGCAACCTTGGGCGCGACGCCGTCGGGCGTGAGCCTGTCGACGAGATCGGGCATCACCTCGGCGAGCTTGGCCGCCGCGGCGTCCACGGTCAGGTCCATCTTCTGGGCGATCTTCTCGAGCTCGGGGCCGAGGGCGTCCTTCACCTGCGCCGCCGTCACCGGCAGGTTCTTGCCCTTGCTCACCCAGGACTGGGCCTGCTCCTTGAGGCCCGCCTCGTCGAACTTGGCGACGAGGCCGTCCAGGCCGTTGTCGAGCCCCTCGATCATCTTCAGCGCCTGGGCGGCGGCCTTGTTGCCCTCGGCGCCGGCGCCGTACTTGGCCTGCAGCTTGGTGGAGAGATCGTCGAGCCAGCTCATGCTTCCTCCTATCAAGGGTAAGGGAGTCCGGGCCCGCTAGCGCTTGGCGTTGCCCCGGAAGCGCGGCGCCAGCCAGGCCACCAGCAGTGCCCAGATCCAGATGACGACGCCGAGCAGCAGGCCGGTGCCGATGAAGTTGAAGCTCTTCTGCGCGGCGGTGATCACCTGCTCCGGCACATGGAGCAGATAGGGCCGGTAGAAGATCCAGCCGAAGACTACGCCGAGCACCAGGCTGCCGACCAATGCCAGCAGGAGACCGACTCGCAGGCGACTCATGCTCAACCTCCGGACGAGGCGCTGGCGGATCGCTTTCAAGAGCCCGGCCCCGCCGCCATTCGGACGCCGGCCGCTGGCCACACTAGCACATTCGTCCGCTGCTTGCAGCCCAAGATGCACCGGGAAGCCCCCGCGCGCCCGCCGCTTTTTCCTGTAACTTGAATCCCGGGGCCCGTATGCTCCCCTCGTTTGGGCGCGACCCAACCGGCGCGGAAGGACAGGCATGAAGAAGAAGCTGTTCATCGGACTGGGGATCCTGCTCGTGATCGCCCTCTTCGTCGTTCTCAATCTGCAGAAGCAGAAGGGCAAGGCGACCGAGGCGCAGGTAGAGGACGTCGAGGCCCGCGACCTGACCGAGCTGGTCAGCGCCTCGGGCAAGATCCAGCCCAAGGTCTCCGTCGACGTCAGCGCCGACATCACGGGCAAGATCGTCGCCGTGGCGGTCGAGGAGGGCGACACCGTGCGGACGGGCGACCTGCTGATCCGCATCGACCCCACGCAGATCCGCGAGGCCGTGCGCAGCGCCGAGGCGCAGCACCTCTCGGCGCGGGCCAGCCTCGAGGAGGCGCGCGCGAGCCTGGAGCAGCAGCAGCTCGAATGGCAGCGCGCCCAGGGCTTGCACAGCTCGGCCAGCATGAGCGACCGCGAGTTCGAGTCCAAGCGCGCGGCCTTCAAGCTGGCCGAGGCGCGGCTCGTATCGGCCGAGCGCAGCGTCGACCAGGCGGCTGCCTACCTCGAGCAGCAGCGCGACCAGCTCGCCAAGACGGAGATCCGCGCCCCGATGGCCGGCGTCGTCGTGCGCCGCAACGCCGATCCCGGCGAGATCGCGATCCAGAGCAGCCTGAGCATCCAGGTGCTGATGGTCATCGCCGACCTGTCGGTGATGGAGGTCGAGGTCGACGTCGACGAGACGGAGATCCCGCAGGTGGCGATCGGTCAGGCGGCCGAGATCGAGATCGACGCCTTCCCCGACTCGATCTTCCCCGGCCGCGTGACCGAGATCGCCAATAGCCCGCGCAACGAGACCAGCAATCAGGGCGTGGATTTCCGCGTCGTCATCACGCTGGCCGAAGGGCTGACCGGCCTGCGTCCCGGCCTCTCGGCCACTGCCGAGATCACCACCGCCCAGCGCGACAGCGTGCTCTCGATCCCGATCCAGGCCCTCACCCTGCGCACGAAGAAGGCGCTCGAGGACGACGAGAAGCGCTTCGGCCCCCAGCTCGCCAAGGCCGGCGTCAAGACGACGCCCTTCACCTTCGGCAGTGACGTCAAGGAGCTGGAGGGCGTCTTCATCGAGGTCGACGGGCGCGCGCTCTTCCGCGCGGTCGAGACCGGCATCGCCGGCGACAAGCACTTCGAGCTGATCGAGGGCCTCGCCGAGGGCGAGAAGATCGTCGTCGGGCCGATGAAGGCCGTGCGCACGCTGCGCCACGGCGAGCGCATCAAGGCGACCGCCGCCAAGGACGAGGTCGCCGAGCGCCATGGCAACGGCGTCAGCGTTTCCGTGGAAACCGACTAGGAGCCCGCCGTGCCCCTGCTCGAGGGCATCCGGATCGCGCTCGCGGCCATTCGCGCGCACAAGCTGCGCTCGGCCCTCGTCATGCTGGGCAACATGATCGCCGTCGCGAGCATCATCGCCGTCGTCTCGATCGTCGACGGCATGAACGCCTACGTCCAGGAGAAGGTCTTCGAGCAGGCGAGCGGCCTGCTCTCGGTGCAGCGCGTGGACGAGATGAAGGTGCTCACCGACCTGGACGCATTTCTCGAGAGCATCTACAACCCTCCGCTCACGCTGGCCGACCGCGACTGGCTGCGCGAGCGCGTGGTGAACGCCTCCAACATCGGCGCGAGCCGCCAGGTACGCGAGGACGTGGCGCGCGGCGCCGAGCGCCTGCGCGGCGTGCCGATCCGCGGCCTGACGGCCGATTACCCCTTCTGGCAGCAGATCGAGCTCGCTGCCGGGCGCCACTTCACCGAGTTCGAGACCGAGCACAGCCGGCCCGTCGCCGTCATCGGCGCCCGCGTCGCCCAGGACCTCTTCCCCGCTCAGGACCCGCTCGGGCGCCGCCTGCGCATCGGCGGCCGGCCTTACACGGTGATCGGCGTCGCCGCCGAGAAGGGGCGCGTGCTCGGCGAGGATCGTGACACCTTCGCGGCGATCCCCATCACCAAGGTGCTCAAGCACTACGGCCGCCACGGGCGAGACCTGAGCGTCACGATCCAGGCCAAGGCGATCGACCTCGACCACATGCCCGCGCTGCAGGAGGAGCTGGAGGCCGCGATGCGCCAGCGCCATCGCCTGCGCCCCGGCGAGCGGGCGGACTTCGAGGTGGTCGGCAGTGCCACCTTGCAGAGCCTCTGGGGGCGCCTCAAGAGCCTGCTGCTCTCGGTGCTCCTGCTCATCGTCGGCATCAGCGCGGTCGTCGCGGGGATCGTGATCATGAACATCATGCTGGTCAGCGTGCAGGAGCGCACGCGCGAGATCGGCGTGCGCAAGGCGATCGGCGCCCGCGAGGCGGACGTGCTCTGGCAGTTCCTCGTCGAGGCACTCACCCTTTCCCTGATCGGCGGCCTGATCGGCATCCTGCTCGGCTACGCCGGAGCGGCCGGCATCGCCCAGGCGAGCCCCCTGCCCTACGCCGTGCGCTTCTGGTCCGTGGTACTCGGCCTCGTGCTCGCCGTCACGGTCGGCGTCGCCTTCGGGCTCTATCCAGCGCGGCGAGCGGCGCGCCTCGACCCGGTGGAGGCGCTGCGCCATGAGTGATCGCCGCGCGCGCCTGACCGGCCTCGACGAGAACCTGCGCATGGCGGGGCGCAACCTGCGGGCGAACAAGGGCCGCTCCGCGCTGGTCGTGCTGGGCGTCGCGCTCGGCGTCACGACGCTCATGGCCGAGGTCTCGGTGATCCAGGGCTTCAAGGGCCGGCTCGAGCACGAGATCATGAGCACGGACATCACGCAGATCTACCTGACCCGCAGCGACCCCTTCGGCGAGACCGAGGACTGGATGAAGCGGCCCAAGCTGACCGTGGACGACGCGGAGGCGATCGCCGCGCTGCCCAGCGTGCGACTGGTCGATCCGCGCTCCGGCACGGGCACCGTCGCTCGCCACGGGCCGGAGAAGGCCAGCCTGATGCAGGTGGCTGGCACGAGCCTGAACTATCAGGAGGTCGAGAACGACTTCGTCGAGACGGGCCGCTTCTTCAACAGCCTCGAGTACGCGAGCGCGGCAAACGTCTGCGTGATCGGCCAGCAGCCGGCGCGCGATCTCTTCGGCGGCCGCGACCCGATCGGGCGCACGATCCGCGTCGACGAGGATCAGGAGTTCACGGTCGTCGGCATCTTCGCCAAGCGCGAGAGCATCTTCGGCTCGCTGGCCACCAACTACCTGATCGTGCCGCTCTCCACCTTCCGCAAGCACTTCCCCTGGGCGGACGAGCTGAACATCGTCGTCACGCCCGAGGGCAACGATCGGCTCGATCGGGCGCGGGAGGAAGTCGAAGGCCTGATGCGCATCCGGCACAAGCTGGGCCCGGGCAAGGAGAACGACTTCGCCGTCAGCACGCAGAACATGGCCGTGGATTTCACGCGCAAGGTGACGGGTCCGCTGACGCTGGTCGGCGTCGTGCTCGCCTCGATCGGGCTCATGGTGGGCGGCATCGGCGTCATCACGATCATGCTGGTCAGCGTGCAGGAGCGCACGCGCGAGATCGGCCTGCGCATGGCCGTCGGCGCCACGCGGCGGGACATCCTGCAGCTCTTCCTCGTCGAGGCGGCCGCGCTCACGGGCATGGGCGGCGCAATCGGCGTCGTCTGCGGACTCCTCATCGGCTGGCTCCTGCACCTGACGATGCGTCTGCCCGCCAGCGTGCCCGTGCTCTACGTG
>VGXI01000089.1 GCA_016873475.1 bacterium
GGGGCCGAGGTGCTCGGCCGACAGCTCCTCGTCCGGGCGCGAGACGACGACCTTGATCTCCCCCTGGCGCTCGCCGCCGATGCCGAAGATGCCCTGGATGAAGACGCCGATCGTCTCGACGATCACGCCCTCCTGCGGCAGCTCCTCGATGACCGTGCCGTTCACGTAGGCGTCGACCTGCACCGGGATGGGCGCCTCGCGCAGGACGACCTGGCCGGTGACGCCGGAGATGCTCTCGACGGTGCCGTCGGCCGGGCTGGCGAGCGTGGTCTTGAAGAGGCCGAAGATGCCCCGGCTGCGCGCGATCGGCTCGCCCTTCTTCACCTTCTCGCCCTCGCGCCTCAGCATGCACTCGCCGACGTCGGCCGGATCGACGTTGAGCTGGGCGGCGACGTTGACCATCTGCACGTTGCCGGGCAGCTCGGTGGCGGCGACGACGGTCGCCGGTGCGACGGCCTCGCCGGCTGCGACGCGCACCTCGCCCTTGAGCGGCAGCATGCGCGTCTTGGTGACGCGGGCCTCCTTGAGGACCTTCAGTCCGGGCGTGTAGGCGTGGGCCATCGGGGCCTCTTCCTCCTCGGCGCGCTAGACGGCGGCGCCCTGGGTGACTTCGCTCTCGGGGTACTCGGCGGTCGCCAGGCTCCACTCGCGCAACTTGGCGATGCGCGTGGCGTCCTCGGGCAGCGCGAAGGGCTGCCGGCCGCGGCCGTCGAAGATGAGGCCGACCACGCCGCCGCGCAGCTCCGTCTGCAGCTCCTGGCCCTTGCCGGCGCCGATGTCGAGCCCTTTGACCGGGCGCAGCACCGCGCGCACGCGATCCTCGCGGCCGGCCGGCACGAGGAGGAGCTCGCCCTGGTTCAGCTCGCGCTCGACCTTGCTGCCGTCCGCCAGGGTCAGGACGAAGTCCAGCACCTTGCGGCCGGGCTTGGCCGGGCCGACCGGCGCCAAGCAGGTGCCGAGGTGGATCAGGCAGTCCTTGTCGAAGACCTCGGTGGCGGCGCGCTCGTTCACCGTGGAGAGCACGCCGAGCTGCGGCATCATGAAGATGGAGTCCACCGCGAGCTGCGTGACGCCCTCGGGCAGGAAGGCGTCGATCAGCATGCGGGCGGCCTGGTGGCGGCGCGGGGCGTGGCTGAGCACGCCGCCCGAGCCGACGAGCAGATCCAGGGCCATCATGTCGACGAGAGTCTCGCCCGAGGCGCTCTGATCGAAGGCGTCGGAGATCGTGCGCTCCTTCTGGACGCCCTTGAGCCCGACGGCGAATTGCTTGTGCTGGATGAAGGACAGGCGCAGCGCCTCGCGGGCGATCGCCTGCTCGATCTTCAGCTCCTCGAGCGCCTGCGGGATCGTCGTCGGCCGGATCATCTTGTTGCCGATGCGGTTCATCAGCTCCTGCTCGTCCATCGCCAGCGGCACCCAGCGCAGCACGTTGGCGAGGCCGGCCTCGGCGAGCACGTTGCAGACGCTGTAGCTCATGCCCAGGTTCGCGCTCACCGTGCGGTTGAAGACGCCCTGGAACACGGAGAAGACGTCGGTGGTGGCGCCGCCGATGTCGACGCCGACGACGGTGATCCCCTCGCGCCGCGCGACGGTCTCGATGATCGCGCCCACCGCGCCCGGGGTCGGCATGATCGGCGCGTCGGTCCAGCTCATCAGCTTCTTGTAGCCGGGCGCCTGGGCCATCACGTGCTCCATGAAGAGCTCGTGGATCTCGTCGCGGCTGGGCGTGAGGTTCTCGCGCTCGAGCACGGGGCGGATGTTGTCGACCACCTTGAGGTCGGTGACGTTGCCGAGCGTCTCCCAGATCGTCTGCCTGGCTTCCTTGTTGCCGGCGTAGATGACGGGCAGCTTGTAGCTCATGCCCAGGCGCGGCTTCGGGTTGGCGGCGTGGAGGATCTCGGCCAGCTCGACGACGTGACTGACCGTGCCGCCATCGATGCCGCCCGAGAGCAGGATCATGTCCGGGCGCAGCTGGCGGATGCGGGCGATCTTCTCATGCGGGAGTCGTCCGTCGTTACTGGCGAGCACGTCCATGACGATGGCGCCCGCCCCGAGGGCGGCGCGCTCGGCGCTCTCGCCCGTCATCGACTTGACGACCCCGGCCACCATCATCTGCAGGCCGCCGCCCGCACTCGAAGTGGAGATGTAGATGTCCACGCCGCGGTCGCCCGCCATCGGCGTGATGATCGTCTCCCCATCGAGCAGCCGGCGCTCGGGGTTCTTCTGCCGGGCCAGCTCCTCGACTTCGAGCACCGCGTTGAGCACCCCGCGCGTGACGTCTTCGAATGGCGCTTCCACCGTGGTCGGGGCCTCGCCGCGGAAGGTCTGCCGGTACTCGCCGTCCACCAACTCGATGAGGATCGCCTTGGTGGTGGTGGAGCCGCAGTCCGTGGCCAGGATGGAGCGCGCCTTGGCGTAATCCCGCTGCTTCTCGGACACTGTGACCTCTGCCAGGGTTCGGGCATGGCAAAGCGCCGGCAGATTCCCTCCGTCGGCGCAAGCGCTTGAATGGCTGCATGCTAGGGAAAGGTGCGCTGAAAATCAAGGCCACCCGGCGCGCGCGTGGTGCGAGCGCGGACGGCCTGCTATACTGCCGCGGCCCCGCCGGGCGGTCCGGGGGGTTCCGCCGGGAGGTCGTCCTCATGTTCGCAGCCACACGCCGTCTTCTGCCGTCCGTCCTCGCCCTGCTGCTCGCGGCGGGCCCGCTGGCCGCGGCGGAGCAACTCGTCGACGGCAGTTTCGAAACGCAAAAATCGAGCGGCGATCTGCGCAAGGACGGCAAGGGTCCGGACTGGTACGAGAGCCGCGACGACGGCGAGGGGGCCAAGCTGCTGATGCTCAGCAAGAAGCCCGTCGCCGGCAACGCCACGCAGAAGGCGATGCTCAAGGCCCACCCGGACCTGAACACCTACCTGAGCCAGCGCCTGCCCAAGCCGATTGCGGTCGCGGCGACCCTGCGCTACGACATCTGCGTCAAGGAGATCCTGGCGGACGACAACCGCTCGGCCTTCTGCTTCCTGGGCGGGGTCAAGGACAAGCAGGGCGGGCCCAACAGCACGGGCGCCGAGCGCTTCGTCTTCCTCGGCTGCGAGAACGCCGCCACCCCCGGCAAGATGAACCTCTTCGCCCGCGAGGGCGCGAACGACTGGGCCAAGCGCACCCTGGTCGCCAAGGATCTCGATCTGAGCAAGTGGTACACGGTGGTGGTGGAGGTCAACGTGCCCGAGGGCTTCTACGCCGTGCGCATCGAAGGTCTGACCAAGCCCTTCGAGCTGGAGTCCTTCTTCACGAAGGGCAAGACGCCGGGCCAGCTCACCCATCTCAGCTTCGCGACCTGGAACGACGGCGCCGGTACCTTCTACGTCGACAACGTCTCCCTCGCGGGCAACTAGGAGCGCGGCGGCCCGCCCTCGCCCCGAAGGCGAGGGCCCAGAACGCGAAACGCCTCCCCGGCAGCGGGGAGGCGTTGGCCGGTCCGCTCGCGGCGCGGCTAGCCCTTGGCCTGCTTCTCCAGGGTGCGCATCGCGCGGGTGGAGATCCAGACGCGCTGCGTGACGCCGTCGATGGTGACGAGGCGCTTCTGCAGATTCGGCCGGAACCAGCGCGGGCGGCGGTTCTTGGCGTGGCTCACGTGGCGGCCGGCGCGCGGACCCATGCCGGTCAAGGCGCAGCGCTTGGACATGGCGAACTCTCCTGGCGTGTTGGCGAGCGCCGGGCGCGGCCCGGCACAAGAGCCGGCAATATAGCAGGCCTCCCCAGACCCGTCAAGTGGGCCCCCGATCTCGGTTTCCGGCCGCGGAGCGCCTCGCGCGGTGGCGGGGAAGCTGGGGTCGCAGTCGCTCTAGTCCAGCGCGCCCCCAAGCGCGCATTCCGCGCCGGCGCTCACGGCGGGGGCGCCGGTCTGGCCATTCAGCGATCCGGAGGGCGAGGCCAGGGCCATCTCGACGTCGAGGAGGGCGGTCCCGGCGACGAGGGCGGCGAAGAGAGAGAGGAGCGCGAGGAACAGCGGGCGGCTGGGTCGCATGGGAACCTCCCTTCAGAGGGTGAGGGGGTGGCTCGGATCACTGCCGAGATGACGAAAAGTGTACGCGATCCCAGATCGGCATGGCAAGCGCCAAGTGCCGGTATCCCGATGAAAGCGATGGACTTGCAGGTCTTGTTTGGGCGCAAGCGGCGTCTCCACGCTGCGCGTCGCGGCGACCGGCGGGGGCCCGGGCGGCCACTCGCCGGTTGTGCCGTCCGGGAGGCCGTGCTAGCTTGCCCTGCCCGCTGGCCGCGGTCGCAACGATCCACCGCTTCCCGTTTTCAGGAGGTTCCCGATGTCCCTTCGGACAGGCCTGGCGCTCCGCGCCGCCGCCGCGCTCCTCGCCCTGCTCGCCCTGGGCGGGCAGGCCAGCGCCAGCTATGAGGAGCTGGCGAATGAAGTCCAGGAGATCGTCCTCGACAACGGTCTCAAGATCCTGCTGCTGGAGCGGCACGACGTGCCGGTCTTCTCCTTCTGGACCTACGTCGGCGTCGGCGGCGTGGACGAGGACAACGGCAGGAGCGGCATCGCTCACATGTTCGAGCACATGGCCTTCAAGGGCACGCGCGAGATCGGCAGCCTCGACATCAAGCGCGAGCTGAAGGCGCTCGAGGCGCTCGAAGAGGCCTACGCCGCCCTGCAGGCCGAGAAGCTCAAGGGCGACGCGGCGGATAGCGCGCGCCTGGCCTCGCTCCAGGCGCACTTCGAGGCGCTCGAGGCCGAGGCGGCCAGCTTGGTCGACACGAACGCCTTCGGCAAGCTCGTCGAGGCGCACGGCGGCGTCGGCCTGAACGCGATGACGAGCTGGGACGCCACGCAGTACTTCTACAGCCTGCCCTCGAACAAGCTCGAGCTGTGGTGCCTGCTCGAGAGCGATCGCTTCATCAATCCGGTGCTGCGCGAGTTCTACAAGGAGAAGAACGTCATCCTCGAGGAGCGCAACATGCGCACCGAGAGCCAGCCCCAGGGCCGCCTCTTCGAGCAGTGGGTGTGCACGGCCTACATCGGCCACCCCTACGGCCGCCCGCCGATCGGCTACCGCTCGGACATCGAGCTGTGGAGCCGCCGGGACGCCGAGGACTTCTACAAGCGGAACTACGGCGCGCGCAACATGGTCATCGCCGTCGTCGGCGACGTCTACCGCGCGGAGCTGGAGTCCCTCGCCAAGAAGTACTTCGGCCAGATCCCGCCCGGGCCGGGTCCGCAGGCGATCCGCACGGTGGAGCCCCAGCAGCTCGGCGAGCGCCGCGTGGTGATCGAGGAGGCCACGCAGCCCTTCATGTTCATCGGCTACCACGTTCCCGCGCGCCGCCACGCGGACCGACCCGCGATCGGCGCCCTCGCCAGCATCCTCGGCGAGGGCCGCTCCAGCCGCCTCTACTCGCGGCTGGTCAAGGCGGACCAGCTCGCGCTCTGGTCCGGCGCCTTCGACGGCCTGCCGGGCGACCGCTACCCGGCGCTGCTCACGCTCATCGCCCTGCCGAACAAGGACGTCAAGGTCGAGGATCTCGAGGCCGCGGTCTACGCCGAGGCCGAGCGCATCGCGACCGAGGGCGTCACGGAGAGCGAACTGGCCGGCTACAAGACCCGCGCGCGCGCCCAGTTCATCCAGGGCCTGGACGGCAACGAGAACATGGCCGGTCAGCTCTGCTGGGCGCAGATGATCCTCGGCGACTGGCGCGAGCTGTTCAAGCAGCTCGACGCGATCGCTGCCGTCACCGCCGCCGACGTGCAGCGCGTAGCGGGCGAGATCTTCCGCAAATCCAACCGGACGGTGGGCCTCATCCAGACCACCGCGGGCAGCTAGGGGAGGACGAGATGACGACGACCATCAAGCGCACGCTCACGGGGGCGCGGCCCCTGCTGCTCGCCCTGTTCGCGGTCGCCCTGCTGCCCGGCGCGGGCGCGGCGGCCAAGGGCCGCTACGACAAGGTAATCGGCGGCCTGCCGGCCCTGCGCGACTTCCAGGTGCCGGCCGTGGTGCGCGAGGAGCTGCCCAACGGCATGGTGCTCTACCTCGTCGAAGACCACGACCTGCCGACCGTCCGCCTCTCGGCGATGATCCGCGCCGGGCGCATCTACGAGCCGGGCGCGAAGACCGGCCTCGCCGACCTCGTCGGCGAGGTGATGCGCACGGGCGGCACGGAGCGCTATCCCGGCGACAAGCTCGACGAGCTGCTCGAGAACATGGGCGCCAGCGTCGAAACGGGCATGGACGAGGCCAGCGCCAGCGCCTCGCTGCGCTGCCTGACGGAGAACTTCGACGAGGTGCTCGCGATCTTCGTCGATGTTCTGCGCCACCCGGCCTTCCCGCAGGAGAAACTCGATCTCGCCCTGACCCAGGCCAAGTCCGGGATCAGCCGCCGCAACGACGACGCCTCCGGGATCGCCAATCGCGAGATCCAGAAGCTCTACTACGGCGCGACGAGTCCCTACGCCCGCCAGCCCGAGTACGACACGCTGGCGGCCATCGCGCAGCCGGACCTCGTCGAGTTCCACAAGTACTTCTACCACCCGAACAACCTGATCCTCATCGCCGGCGGCGACTTCGAGACCGCGGCGATGAAGGCCAAGCTGGCTGCCGCCTTCGGCGACTGGCCGCGCGCGGAGACCTTCTTCCCGCCCGATCCGCTGCTCTCCGAGACGCCGATGTCGGTGAACTACATCGAGAAGGCGGACGTCAACCAGTCGAAGATCCGCATGGGACACCTGGGCATCCGCTGGGACGACGAGTACCTGTTCCCGCTTTCGGTGCTGAACGAGATCCTCGGCGGCGGCTTCTCCAGCCGTCTCTTCACCGAGGTGCGCAGCAAGCGCGAGCTGGCCTACGGCGTCTGGGCCTGGATGATCACGGGCAACCACCACCGCATGCCCTTCACGGTGGGCGTCGACACCAAGAGCGAGTCCACCGTCGAGGCGATCCAGCTGATCATGAAGGAGCTGGAGCGGGTCCGCGTGGAGCCCGTCACCGTCGAAGAGCTGCGGCGCGCGAAGGAAGGCCTCAAGAACAGCTTCGTCTTCAACTTCTCCAATCCCTTCTCGATCGCCAGCCGCAAGGCCTCCTACGAGTTCTGGGGCCGGCCGGCGGACTTCCTGGACACCTATCTGGCCAAGGTGGACGCCGTCACCGCCGCGGACATCCTCGCGGCGGCCCAGGCGCGCATCCATCCGGACGAGATGGCGATCCTCGTCGTCGGCAAGGCCGAGGACTTCGACGCGCCGCTGAGCAGCCTCGGCTTCGGCGAAGCGAGTGTCATCGACATTGCGATCCCGGAGCCCAAGTTCGAGCTGGCGCTGCCGGCGGAGACGCCCGAGAACCTCGCCGCGGGCCGCGCGCTGATGGACAAGGCCGTCGCCGCGCACGGCGGCGCGAGGGCCCTGGCGGCGGTGAAGTCGCTGCGGATGGCCGGGGACTTCGCGATCAAGGAGAGCGGCATGGGGCCGCTGACCTTCGGTGTCGTCCAGCAGCGGCTGGGCGACGACCGCCTGCGCCTGGAGACGACGACGCCCTTCGGCAACATGCTGCAGGTGCTCACGCCCGAAGTCGGCTGGATGAAGAGCCCGCGCGGCAAGCAGAAGATCGAGGGCGACGACCTGGCGCAAATGTGGCGGAGCGAGCGCAGCGACGTGCTCTACCTGCTGCGGCACCTGGACGACTACCGCGCGCTGCCCATGGCGAGCGAGAGCTGCGCCGGGCAGGAGTGCGCGGTCGTCTACCTGAAGGGCGCGGGCGACGAGGGCTACAAGCTCTGCCTCGGCCCGGAGGGCCGGATCCACGCCATGGAGTACAAGGACCAAGGGCAGAGCGGTCCGGTCATCAACTTCACCGTCCTGAGCGAGTACCAGGCGACGGGCGGCGTGCAGCTGCCGCGCAAGTTCGTCATCAGCCAGGACGGCAAGGAGTTCGCGACGATGACGGTGAAGGAGATGGCGGTCAACCCGACGCTGGCGGCCGCGCTCTTCGAGGAGCCCGCCGACTAGCGGCCGGCGAGAGGGCGGACGATGGTCTGGCGGCGCACGGTCGGCGAGTTCGCCCGGGCGATGCTGCTCAGGCGCAGCTACGACCCGCGCCGGAATCTGTATCTGCTCTTCGGCTTCGTCTGGGGGTTGCCCATCCCGCTCTTCTCGATCGGGCTGGGCTTCTCCCTGGCGGGGCTGGCGCCCGGCTGGCGTGCGCTGCCGACCCTGCTCGCGGCGCAGCCCTGGCAGCTCTTCTTCCTCATCCACCCGCTGCTCTTCGGCGCTATCTTCGGCATTCTCGGCAGCATCTACGCGCTCAAAGAGGACCAGGTCGCGCGCCTGCTGCGCGACCTGCGCGGCAAGGTGCGCGAGCTGGGCGCCGCCAACCGCGAACTGCAGGAGCTCGACAAGCTCAAGGACGAGTTCCTCAGCAACGTCACCCACGAGCTGAAGACGCCCCTCGTCACGATCCAGGGCTACAGCGAGATGCTCGACTCCGGCCGCCTCGGCGAGATCAACGACCGCCAGCGGCGCGCCCTCGCGGTGATGCGGCGCAACCAGGAGCGGCTCCAGGAGCTGATCCGCCAGCTCCTGCGCTACGGGAAGCTGGAGGAGAGCACGGCCCAGGTCTTCATGGGCGAGATCAGCGTCGTCAAGCTGCTGCGCTTTCTCGAGCAGAGCTTCCTGCCGGCGATGGAGCAGAAGGGCGTCGACTTCCGGGTGATCCCGCCGGACCCGGACGTGCACGTCATGGGGCAGGAGGATCTCATCGAGCAGGCCCTGCGCAACCTGATCGGCAACGCGCGCAAGTTCACCGAACCGGGCGGCCGCATCGCCGTCAGCGTGGACGCCAGCGAGGCGCCCGCGCGACTCGGGCTCGTCGTCGAGGACAGCGGTTGCGGCATCGCGCAGGATGCACTACCCTTTATCTTCGAACGCTTCCGGCAGGGCGACGGCTCGATCCGCCGCAAGTACGGCGGCACCGGCCTGGGCTTGGCCATCGTCAAGAAGATCGCCGACGCGCACCGGGCTACGGTCAAGGTGGAGAGCACGGTGGGGAGGGGATCGCGCTTCACGATCGTGCTGCCGATCGTCGATCGCGACCAGGAGCGCGTCCAGCTCGAGCGGAGGAGGCAGCCGCGATGACACCCGACAAGAGCCGCCGCATCCTGGTCGTCGACGACGAGCCGGATATCGTCGAGATGCTGCAGAGCCTGCTCGAGATCGAGGGTTTCACCGTGAGCGCGGCGACCGGCGGCGAGCAGGCCCTGGCGGCGCTCGCAGCGCAGCCGGACCTGGTGCTCCTGGACATCATGATGCCGGGCATGGACGGCCACGAGGTGCTCGCGGCCATCCGCCGCCGGCCCGACACCGCCGCGCTGCCGGTGCTGATGGTCACCGCGCGCAACGACGTCGTCGACATCGGCAATGCGCTCGACGCCGGCGTCAACGGCTTCGTCGTCAAGCCCTTCGAAACGGAAAGCCTGCTGCGCACCCTGCGCGCCGTGCTCGAGCGGCGGCCCGCCGAGTTCTACGCCAACTACGAAGCCGTGCAGGGCGTGACCGCCCGCCAGGGCGGCGGCTATCAGGAGGGCGACCGCATCATCTTCCTCGACCTGCAGGAGACCGATCCCGGCGCCGACCACATCCTCGGTGCGCTCGCCAAGGACGGGGTGCACCTGATGAGCATCCTCCAGTTCGACACCGAGCACGGCGCCCGCCAGAGCTCCGTGCTGGTGACGGCGGAGGACGGCCTGGCCTTCGGGGCCTTCCTCAACGCCCTGCTCGCGAGCGGCAGCGTGAGCGTCGCCGCCTGCCAGATCTACAAGGACCCGCTCGACCTGCCCAGCGACCTCATCACGGGCGGCCAGTACAGCGCCGATTAGACGCCCGGCCTTCCCGATCGCGGGCTCGGCTTTCTCGTCGGTGCCGCCGCTGCCTCCTTGCGCGCCGGCGCTACCCAGCGGTGCCCGGGCGTGTTATCCTCATTAAGGAAGCAATGCGCCGCCACCCCCGCAGCCCTCGATCCCGGAGGCTCCCCATGGCCCGTGCCCTCAGCGTTCTCCTCCTGCTCCTCGCCCTCGCCGCCCCGGCTCTCGCTGCCCCGGCTCTCGCCGCGCCGCCGGCCGATCCCCTGATCGATCTCAAGGCCAACTTCTGTCGCTCCGGGCAGGGCCTGCTCGCCGGGCGCGAGCCGCGAGCGCGCGACTACGAGTGGGACATCCGCCATGCCGAACTGCACTTCGCGCCGAACTTCACGGCCCAATCCCTGAGCGGCAGCGCGCGCTTCGATTGCCAGGCGATGGTGCCGGGCCTGGCCAGCGTCGCCCTCGACTTCAACGACGCGATGGGCCTGCTCGCCGTCCGGCAGGACGGCAGCCCCGTCGCCTGGACGCACGGCGGCGGTGTCGTGCTCGTCACGCTGGCCGCGCCCCTGCCCGCGGGCAGCCTCTTCAGCCTCGAGCTGGACTTCGCCGGCTCGCCCGTTTCCTCGGGCTGGGGCAGCTTCGTTTGGACGAACCATGCCGGCACGCCGCTGCTGGCCACGCTCAGCGAGCCCGAGGGCGCGCGCGACTGGTGGCCCTGCAAGGACGTCCCCGACGAGAAGTTCACCGCCGACATCTACTACCGCGTGCCGGCCGCCTACTCGGCGCCGGGGCCGGGGCTCCTGCAGTCCGTCACCAACCACGGGGACGGCACCAAGACCTGGCACTGGTTCGAGAGCTACCCGATCAACTCCTACCTGATCGCGATGACGGTGACGAACTACCAGCACTACACGGACTGGTACGTGTCCAGCGCGGGCGACTCGCTGCCGATCGAGAACTACGTCTACCCCGAGAACTACACGAACTCGGTGGAGGATCTCTCGATCACGCCGCTCACGATCGCGATCATGGACAGTCTCTTCGGCGAGTATCCCTTCGTGGACGAGAAGTACGGCCACATGGTCTTCCACTGGGCCGGGGCGATGGAGCACCAGACCTGCACGAGCATGGGCAACCTCGTGCTCGGCGGCGGGCACTACTACGACCGCATCGTCATGCACGAGCTGGCCCACCAGTGGTTCGGCAACTGCGTCACGCTCCAGGATTGGGAGAACGTCTGGCTGAACGAGGGCTTCGCGAGCTACTGCGAGGCGATCTGGTTCGAGTACACGGGCGGCCAGGCCGGCCTCACGAACTGGATGACGATCACCACCAGCGACTTCGTCGGGCCCGTCTACAACAACCCGGTGCTCTTCGGCAACGTCGTCTACCGCAAGGGCGCCTGGGTGCTGCACATGCTGCGCTGGCTGCTCGGCGACGAGACCTTCTTCGGCGCCCTGCGCTACTACTACGGCCAGCACCTCTACGGCAACGCGCACACCACGGAGCTGGAGGCAGACCTCGAGGCCTACACGGGCCAGGACCTGACCGCCTTCTTCCAGCAGTGGGTCTACGGCCAGAACAAGCCCATCTACCAGTGGGCCTGGCGCGCGCGCAGCGGCGTGGGCGGCTGGTGGCTGGACCTGCAGATCCGCCAGGTACAGACCAACGCCGGGCTCTTCACGCTGCCGCTGCCCCTGCGCGTGACGACGCCCACGGGCTACGTCGACCTGCGCGTGGACAGCGACGCCTGGTTCACGCAGACCAGCCTGCTCATTGGCAGCCAGCAGCCGCAGGATGTCAGCTTCGACCCCGAGAACTGGGTGCTGGAGTCCAACAGCGAGCTGCCCTTCGACCCGACGGCGACGGACACGGCGCCCGCTCACGCGACGGGGATCAGCGGCTGCTACCCGAATCCCTTCAATCCGGCGACCCGCATCGACTTCACGCTGGCCGCGCCGGGCGAGGCGCGCCTGGAGCTCTTCGACGCCGCGGGCCGGCGCGTGCGCGTGCTGGCCGCCGGGCCGCGCGCGGCGGGTCCCCAGAGCCTGCGCTTCGACGGCCGGGACGATCGCGGCGCGCCGCTGCCCAGCGGCGTCTACCTCGTGCGGCTGAGCGCAGGCGCGGTTGTCGACAGCCGGCGCATCGTCCTCCTCAAATGACCGGGAACGGCCGCTGTCGCGGGACTCGGGCAGATGACAGGGCGACTTGCCGCGTGACGCGAACGGCTCTTCGCCGCTGGCAGCAGGGACAGGGAGCGATCTGCCTGAGCCACTTCGTTGGGAGCCGGCCCTTACCTGGCGGGGGAAGCGGACCGGGGGGAGAAGAATCCTACGGCGTTCCTCCGATCGGGCTTGTATCGCCCCGCATGCGAGGTTCATAAAA
>VGXI01000090.1 GCA_016873475.1 bacterium
CGCCGTGCCGTTCCAGGCGGCGATGCCGTTCGCCACCTGTCCTCCGGCGCGGTCGAAGCCGCCACCCACGAAAAGGCGATCGTCGTACCAAGCTACAGCCCAGCCCCATCCGAGACTGCCGCCGGACCACAGCCCATTGCCGACGAACTCCGTCGACCAGCTTCCCTCGGCCTGGCTTCGCCCGGTCAGAACTGCGGCCGACAGGAGAGCGCACAGCGTTACCCTCAAGGGTTCTCTCCAACGCATCGCCGCCTCCTTATCGCAGGAGGGTGAACTTCCGCGAGGCTACCGTCCCATCAGTATAGCGCACCCGGGCGAAGTAGACACCTGCCGCGGCAGCCCCGCCCGCATCCGTGCAGCCGTCCCAGAGGGCCGTCGCCCCCTCTCCGCTGCCCGCGCTGAGGCTCTTCACCAGGTCGCGCACGTGCCGGCCCTGGAGGTCGTAGACCTGGGCGGTCTGGATTCCCTCGCGGGCCGCCGCGAATCGGAGGCTGATAGTCGGCCCGCCGGGGTTCGGGTAGACATCGAAGCGGGGATCCAGCCGCTTCGCCCCCTCGCCGAAGGTCTCGCCGCTGGCCGGCATACCCATGATCGCGAACTGCCCGCCGGCCCCGGCCTCCAACAGGTCGAGGCTCCCAACGGCGAGGCTCCAGGCCTCTCCGGCCTTGGCCAGCGAGCCCCTGAGCAGCACTTGTTCGCCCCCAGGGATCGCCAGGAGTGGAGCTCCAGGCTCAGCGCTTCCAAGCAGCAGCAGCCAGTCGCCCTCCTCGAGAACGGCAGCCACCGTTGTGTTGGCGGCCTTCTCGTAGCCCTCGCTCAGCAACAGACCATCCAGGCTGCCGTGCAGCGCAAGCGCAGTGAGCTGCTCGGCCTGCCCAAGACGCACCTCGAAGCGGATATGAATTAGCCATTCGCGAGGGGACCGACACCCGGGGCCGGCTGTCCCGACCGTGAGCAACCCGGCCTATGCTAGCTGTCGGGGTGTTCCACGCTGCCCGCCGATGCAGTAGCTAGGAACTTGGCTGCGGCCGGGAGAACTGTCCTTGTCGGCTGAAAGCCACGGGGGCGGCGTACTGCAATCGACCGGTGAGGACGCGTTAGGGCGCTTGCCGGTCTCGCGCCCAGCCCCTAGACTTCAGGCATCCCAAGCCCGGAGGCACCGTGCGCCCTGTTCTCGCCTGCCTGGCCGCGCTCGTTGTTGGGCTCCTGCTCGACGCCCCGCCGGCCGGCGCCACGCTCTTTCGCGAGGTGGCGGCCAGCCCGGAGCCGGACGGTGCGCCGAGCTTTTCGCCGGACGGCCAGCGGGTCGCCTTCTCCTCGCCCTTGAGCGGCGACTGGGAGATCTACACCGTGGGTGCCTGGGGCGGCCCGCTCACGAACTTCACCGACAGCCCCGGCGTGGACATCTACGCCAACTGGAGCCACGCCGGCCCCTGGATCGTCTTCACCTCGCGCCGCGACAACGGCCAGGGCAACGAGGACATGGACCTCTGGCTCAAAAGCACCGAGGACGAGACCGAGATCAACCTGACGACCTGGCCCGGCTACGACAACTTCGGCGCCCTCGACCCGGCGGGCGAGCGCGTGGCCTTCTCCAGCGACCGCGGCGGCGCGACCGAGATCTGGGTGCTGACCGTGGCCGACCCGAGCCAGGCCACGCGGCTTTGCACGGGGCCCATCGAGTGCTTCCACGCCTGCTGGAGCCCGGACGGCCAGTGGGTCGCCTTCGACGCCCAGGCGCCGGGCGACCCCGGCCGTACGCGGCTCTACCGCGTGCCGGCCGCCGGCGGCCAGGCCGAGGAGATCCCCATCGGCATGCTGGTGGGCGGCGACCCGGGCTGGTCGCCGGATGGTCGCTACCTGGCCTACGCCGGCGGCGACGACCCCATCGACTGGGACCTCTGGGTCTGGGACTTCCAGGCCGGCGCCCCGATCCAGCTCACCGACACGCGCTTCCCCGAGCAGTCGCCGGCCTGGAACGCCGCGGGCACGGAGATCGTCTACGCCGCCTTTCCGCAGGGCAACAAGGACATCTGGGTGGCCTACCAGCTGCCCTTCACGACCGGGGTCGCCCGGCAGTCGGTCAGCGGCCTCAAGTCCCTCTTCCGCTGAGCCCCGCCTTTCTCCGCTTGACGCGGCTGGCTGGCCCTGCTATGATCTAACCGGTTAACTAAAACATCCGGTCAAAAGAGACCACCGATGACCGAAGCCACCCGCCGCCGCCTGCTCGACGCGGGCCGCGAGGCCTTCGCCCGTCTGGGCTTCGCGGGTGCCCGGGTGGAGGCCATCGCCCGGGAGGCCGGGGTCAACAAAGCCCTGATCAGCTACCACTTTCGCGGCAAGCGGGGGCTCTACCGGGAGGTGCTCGTCGAGGAGATGGCCGCAGCCACGGAGGCGCTCGCCGGACGGCTCGCGGCCGAGGCGGACCCCCTGCGGCGTCTCGCCGCCTGGCCCGGCGCCCTGGCCGCGCTCCTCGCCGAGCGGCCCGAACTGGGACCCCTGCTGCTCGGGGAGCGCCTGCGGGGCGGGGAGCAACTGGGGACCGAGAGCGCGCCCGGCGAGGCCCTGCTGGCGGCCACGCTGGCCGCAGGCGCGGCCTCCGGACGCCTCGAGCGCGTGGAGCCGCGCGCCCTGCAGGAGCTGATCCTGGGCGCCCTGCTGCTGGCCGGACTGGGCGAAGAACGCGAGCGCACCGCGGCGCTCCTGGCCGACCTGATCGTGGGCGGCCTCATCCGCGGCGGGCCGGTGGATTCGGGGATCGCTGACGCAGGAGGGTGAGAGCGAATCGCGGCGATCTCCCAGGCCGGGGGCCGGCGTCCCAGGCGCCGGCCCCGCGCCCGACCCGCCTTGACCTGCGCAAAACCTTTCCTATCATACGTCTGGCCTAGCCCCCACCGAATGACCTCCGGTCGACGGCGTCTTTCCTTTCTGCCTGCGGAGCACCAGCATGCGCCAGCTCATCGGCATCCGCCGGGAAGACAAGAACCGCTGGGAGCGCCGCACTCCGCTCACCCCCGCCGACCTCGACCGCCTCATTCGCGAGCAGGGCCTGGGCTTCGTCGTCCAGCCCTCGCCGATCCGCACCTACAAGGACGAGCACTACGCGGCCATCGGCGCCGAACTGGATCCCGACCTCGGCCGCGCTGGGGTGATCTTCGCGATCAAGGAGATCCCGCTCGACCTGCTCGAGCCCGACAAGGCCTACGTGTTCTTCGCCCACGTCATCAAGGGTCAGGCGCACAACATGCCGCTCCTGCAGCGGCTGCTCGACCTGAACTGCACCTTGATCGACTACGAGCGCATCGTGGACGAGAAGAACCGGCGCCTCGTCTTCTTCGGCAAGCAGGCGGGCCAGGCCGGCATGATCGAGACCCTCTTCGCCCTCGACCGCCGCCTGCGCTGGGAGGGTTTCGACTCGCCATTCGCCGGCGTCAAGGCGGCCTACGCCTACCAGGACCTCGCCGAAGCCAAGGCCTCCCTGCGCGAAATTGGCCTGTCGGTGCGCGGCGGTCTCGATCCGGACCTCTGTCCCTTCGTCGTCGGCTTCGCCGGCTACGGCAATGTCAGCCAGGGCGCGCAGGAGGTATTCGACCTCTTCCCCCACGAGGAGATCGCCCCCGCCGAGCTGGCGGCGCTGGCCGGCCGCAAGCCGCCGCGCGATCGCCTCTTCAAGGTGGTCTTCAAGGAGGAGGACCTCGCCGTTCCGCTCGACGCGGACGCCGACTTCGAACTGCAGGACTACTACGCGCGCCCTGAGCGCTATCGCGGCCGCTTCACCGACTACCTGCCCCAGCTGACGGCGCTGGTCAACTGCATCTACTGGACGAGTCGCTATCCGCGCCTCGTCACGCGCGCGGCCGCTCGCCGCCTCTGGAGCGCCGGCGAGCGCGGCCTGCGCGTCATCGGTGACATCAGCTGCGATATCGACGGCAGCATCGAGTTCACCTACAAGACCACCGAGCCCGATCGGGCGAGCTTCGTCTACGACCCGATCGCGGACAGCTACAAGGACGGCGTCGAAGGCCGCGGCATCGTGGTGGTGGCGGTGGACAACTTGCCCTGCGAGCTGCCGCGCGATGCCTCGGACGCCTTCAGCGCCACCTTGATCCGCTACGCCCCGCTGCTCGCCGCCGCCGATTTCAGCAAGCCCCTCGCCGAGATCGGTCTGCCGCCCGAGCTGATGCGCGCGGTGATCACGCATCAGGGGGCGCTGACCCCCGATTACCGATACCTGGAGGAGTACCTCCAGGGCACTTGAGTCCGCGCCGCCAGGGCGGACACCTCATGCAGTGTGGAGGGAGGATTGCGATGAATGCCAGCAAGCGCGTGCTCGTCCTGGGCGCCGGCTTGGTCACCCGACCGATGGTCAGCTATCTGCTCGAGCAGCCGGACATCCGCCTGACCGTCGCCACCCGCACCGTCGACAAGGCCCAGCGCATGATCGCCGGGCACGCGCGCGGCAAGGCGGTGGCGCTCGACGTCGCCGACGAGGCCGCCCTGGACGCAATCGTCGCCGAGCACGATCTCATCGTCAGCCTGCTGCCCTACATCCACCACGTCAAGGTCGCCAAGCTCTGCCTGGCGCACCGGCGCCACCTGGTGACCACCTCCTACGTCAGTGCCGAGATGCGCGAGCTGGACGGCGCCGCCCGCGAGGCCGGCGTGCTCCTCCTCAACGAGATCGGCCTCGATCCTGGCATCGACCACATGTCGGCGATGCGCATCATCAACGGCGTCGCCGCGCGCGGCGGTCAGGTGACGGGCTTCATCTCCAACTGCGGCGGTCTGCCCGCGCCCGAGGCGAACACGAATCCCTGGGGCTACAAGTTCAGCTGGAGCCCGCGTGGAGTCGTGCTGGCCGGCCGCAACGCGGCCCGCTATCTCTGGGAGGGCGACCTGCGCCAGGTGCCGGGCCCGGACCTCTTCGGCGACATGCACCACCTCACGGTCGAGGGCCTCGGCCAGCTCGAGGTCTATCCGAACCGCGACAGCCTCGGCTACCGCGAGATCTACGGCCTGCACCAGGCGAGGACCCTCTTCCGCGGCACCTTCCGCTACCCCGGCCACTGCGCCACCTGGAAGGCGCTGGCCGACTGCGGCTGGCTCGATCTCAACGCGCTGCCCGTCGAGGGGATGAGCTACGGCAAGCTCTTCTGCACGCTGGTCGGCTGCGAGGGCCGCAAGCCGAAGGAGGCGGTGGCCCGCTTCCTCGACGTCGCGCCCCGCGCGGAGCCGCTCCGCCGCTTCGAGTGGCTGGGCCTGTTCAGCGACGAGCCGATTCCCGGCCCCGCCGAGCAGAGCCCGCTGGACGTCCTCGCCGAGCGCCTGCTGCTCAAGCTGCCCTATGCGTCCGGCGAACGGGACATGATCGTCCTCCAGCATCGCGTGACGGCCGAGCATCCGGGAGGCGAGACCGAGAAGATCGTTTCCTCGCTGATCGACTTCGGCCAGCCGGGCGGCGATTCGGCGATGTCGCGCACGGTGAGCCTGCCGGCGGCCATCGCCGTGCGGCGCATCCTGGACGGAACGATCAGGGAGACCGGGGTGCTGGTGCCGGTGCTGCCGGCGGTCTACGACCCCGTGCTCGACGAACTCGCGACTCTGGGCATCGCCTTCGAGGAGACGGTGAGCCGCTAGGACTATTTGAGGAGCATCAGCTTCTGGCTGCCGAGCAGGCCCTGCTCACCGACGAGCTGCGCCAGGTAGAGCCCGGAAGGTAAGGGGCGGCCGGCGTCGTCGCGACCGTCCCAGACCACGCTGTGCTGACCCGCGGCGAAGCGGCCCGCGGCGAGTTCGCGCTGCCGGCGGCCGGCGCCGTCCACGATCACCAGGCGCAGCGCGCCCTCGACGGCATTCTCGAACTTGAGCGTCGTGCTCGGATTGAAGGGGTTCGGGTAGGCGGGCGCGAGCTGAGTACCCGCGGCCAGGGGCGGCGCGTCCGTGTTCTGGACGAAGCGCACGATGGGCGATAGTGCGTCCCAGCCGTTGACGATGATCTCCTCGCCGCTCTCCGTGAGCTCCCCGAACCAACCGTCGCCGTTGGTGGTCATCGCCGAGATCTGCGTGGCGCGGATCGTGTAGGTGATGGTCAGCACGTCGCCCGGCCCGAGCGTGTCTCGCCCGCCCGGTGCCGAGGGGTTGTCGATCACCCAGCGATGCGAACGCTTGCCGGCCACGATGACGTCGCCGTATTCGTAGGTGAAGGCCACCACCAGACCGTTGATGCGCACCTGCCCTGCCTGGACGCTCAGCCAGGAGGGGTACTGCTCCGAGTAGTAGAGCCCGCTCAGGAAGCCACCCTCGTTGTTGGTGAGCGTGACGTTCACCGCCGCCGGGATCCCGATCGGGATGTAGCCGGCCGGGAACTGGCGGGAGAAGCTGATCGCCGTGCCCGCGGGGTAGACGGCCGCCGCCGCCGTGGCGGCAAAGGCGATGAGGGCCGATAGCACGAGCAGGCGCAGGAGTCGGTTCATGCTGTGGTCCTCAGTTGCTGGCGCAGGCGCTGGGCGAAAAACCGGCTCCCCGAGCCTCGCGGAGCCGCGGTGCCGGCCTCCCCAGGTCGGAGCCCCCCCAGTCAGCGGCCGAACGGGGGACAGTATAGCACGCCGGATGGTAGTTCCCCATACCTTCCTGGCGATTTTCCTGGATATTGCCGGGATTCCCGGAGCCCCTGCTCCGGATTTCCGCGCCCCGTCTGGGTTCAGCGGTTCGAGCGTTGCATGGCCCCGGCCGCAGGCTGATAGCACTGCTGCAGGTAGTCGCGGACCATGCGGTTGGCGCTGAAGCGCCAGGCCAGCGTGGCGATGCTGTTCTTCATCATCTCCACCCAGCCGAGCGGTACGCCCTCGGGGTTGCGGTCGAAGTAGAGCGGCACGACGGTTTCCTCGAGGAGCTGGAAGAGCGCCTCGCGATCCTGGGCGTCCTGGAGCTCGGGGCTGCTGTGGTGCCGGTTGGCGCCGATCGCGAAGCCGTTCGTGCCGTCGTAGGCCTCGGCCCACCAGCCGTCCAGGATGGAGCAGTTGATCCCGCCGTTGATGACGACCTTCATGCCGCTGGTGCCGCTCGCCTCCAGCGGCCGGCGCGGCGTGTTCAGCCAGAGGTCGACGCCCTGCACCATGTGGCGGGCGACGTTGATGTCGTAGTCCTCGAGCACCACCAGCCGGCCCTTGAAGCGCGGGTCGCGGCTGAGCTGGAAGAGCCGCTGCAGCTTGGCCTTGCCCGGCTCGTCGGCCGGGTGCGCCTTGCCGGCGAAGACGAGCTGCACGGGGCGGGTCTCGTCGCTGATCAGGTGCAGCAGGCGCTCCTCGTCGTCGAGCATGAGGTCCGCGCGCTTGTAGGTGGCGAAGCGCCGCGCGAAGCCGATCGTGAGCGCCCGCGTCGAGAGGGCGCGCGAGACATCGGCAACCGCTTCCTTGCCCTCGCGGCGCCGCGTCACCTGGGCGACGAGGCGCCGGCGGGCGAAGCCGATCAGGCGCGAGTTGAGGAGCTGGTGGGCCTCCCACAGCTCGTCCGGATTCAGGCGGTAGACGCGCCGCCAGGTCTCCGGCTCGTGCATGCGCTCCTTCCAGTCCGCGCCGATGCGCTGCTCGTAGAGCTTGGCCATCGTCGGCGCGATCCAGGTGGGCACGTGCACGCCGTTCGTGATGTGGCCGATGGGCACCTCGGCTTCGGCTCGCTGCGGCCAGAGTCGGCGCCACATGCGGCGGCTGACGCGGCCGTGCAGACCCGAGACGCCGTTGCAGCGGTCCGCCGAGCGCAGCGAGAGGGTGGTCATGCAGAAGGGCGAGGCCTGGTCGCCCGGATTGATCCGCCCGAGGGCGAGGATCTCCTCGATGGACTTGCCCATCCGTGCCGCGAGCGGCGAAAGCGCCTCGTCCACCAGTTCGGGCGCGAAGCGATCGTGGCCGGCTTCGACGGGCGTGTGCGTTGTGAAGACGGTCATGCGCGAGACCTCGGCGCGGGCATCGTCCCAGCTCATGCCGTCGCGCTCCATGAAGCGGCGCGCCTGCTCGAGCAGCACGAAGGCGCTGTGGCCCTCGTTGAGGTGCAGCACGCCCGGCTCGATGCCCAGCGCGCTCAGCGCGCGCAGGCCGCCGACGCCGAGCAGCAGCTCCTGGCGGATGCGCGTGCGCCGATCGCCGCCGTAGAGTGTGCTCGTGAGCTGACGGTTGAACTCGTCGTTCGCCTCCACGTTGCTGTCCAGCAAGAGCAGCATGCAGCGGCCGACCTCGGCCTTCCAGACCCGCGCGTGGATGATGCTGTCGCGCGTCTCGACGGCGATCGTCAGCGGCTGGCCGCCCTTGGCCAGGGCGGGCGCCATCGCCAGGGTCTCCAGGTCCGCCTCGCCGTAGGACTCCTGCTGGCGGCCCTCGGCGTCGAGGTGCTGGCGGAAGTAGCCGTGGAAGTAGAAGAGCCCGACGCCGACCAGGGGCACGCCGAGATCGGAGGCGCTCTTGATGTGGTCGCCGGCGAGGATGCCCAGGCCGCCCGAGTAGATGGGCAGCGACTCGTGCAGGCCGAACTCCGCGCTGAAGTAGGCGACAGGCTGCGCGAGCAGGGAGCCGGGGCCGCCGATGTCGCGCAGGCCGGGCTCGGCCAGGTATTCCTCGAGCCGGTGGAAGGCGTAGTTGATCCGGCTGTCGATGGCCATTTCCTCGGCCCGCGGCAGCAGCTCCCACTCCTCGAAGTGCTCGAGGAAGGCCAGCGGATTGTGGTGGGTGCCGCGCCAGCGCGCCGGATTGAGATCGCGGTAGATCGCGATCACCTCGGGGTGCCAGGTCCACCAAAGATTGCGGGACAGCTTGCGCAGCTTGTCGAGGTAGCTGGTCATGGCCATGGCGCCGGATACCATGCCCCCGGGGGGCTGTCAAGGTTGCTCGAGGTGGGGAAAGTCTTGCCGCACCTGCAGATCCGGCCAGCAACCTTCCGGCTGCCGCACCTAGCGAATCAGCACGATGCGCACCGCTCGCGAGCGGTCGCCCCCCGACGATTCCAGCCGTGCAAAGTAGATGCCGCTGGCGGCGGGTTCGCCCCCGTCGTCCCGGCCGTCCCAGGCGAGCTGGCTGATGCCGGCCAGGAGGCGACCCCGGGCGAGCTGGCGGACGCGCCGTCCCGCGAGGTCGTAGATGACGAGCGCCCCGCGCTGGTCCGCCCTCAGCTCGAAACGCAGGGTCGCGGTCCCCGCCGCGGGACGGAAGGGATTGGGGTAGCTCAGTCCCACGACGAGGAAGTCGGCGTCCGGGCGATAGCTGAGGACCTCGCCGGCGAAGTCCCCGTTCGCCGCCAGCGCATAGCCCTGCGGACCGAGAGGCACGCGCCGGGCGCGCACGCGGATCTCCCAGGACCCCGGCTGCGGCGCGGCGATCAGCGCCCGCTCGAGCGTGTTCACCGGATCGGCGTCGCCACCCAGCGCGGACTCGCCCCTCTCGGCGTCGAAGACGTTGCCCAGATAGAGCTGTCCCGACGGCGAGCGCAGCTCCAGATCGAGGTCGTTGACCACGGGCTCGGCGACGAAGGGCTCGCCCGGGGGATCCGTGAAGGCCAGGGTGACCGCCAGCGGCTCCGCGGCCGACTCCACCGTCATGCGGTACAGGGTGAGCTCGCCGCTCTCGAGCCCTTCGCCATTGCGTTTTTCGTCCAGCCAGAGCTCGCGGCTGTCGCCCGCGAAGTAGAGCGCCTCCTCCAGGCGCAGGCGGCCCCAGCCCTCGAGGTCGTTCGGGTAGCCCGCCGGCAGGCTGTCCATGGGCAGCGTGCTGTTGACGAGCAGCGCGCGCAGCAGCGCGCCGCTGGGGATCAGCGAGTCCCCGGCCACCGGCGCGCCGCTGGGCCACCAGCCCTCGACGAGATACTGCCGCGCCAGCGCGGCGGCGGCCGCGACCGCGGGAGAGGCCATCGAGGTGCCGCTCATGACCGTATTGCCGCAGGGCAGCGCGTTGGCGGAGCGGATGCCGTAGCCCGGCGCGTGCAGCTCCGGCTTGCGCCGGCCGTCCACCGTGGGGCCGAGGCCGCCGCTGTAGTGCTGATGGAAGCCGCGGTAGATGCCGCCGAGCGTGTCGTTCGTGTAGCTGCCCGCCACGGCAAGCGTGCTCTTGGCGTTCTCCGGCGTGTAGAGCACCGCCTGATTGGTCACCGCCCAGACGACCAACCCCTCTTCCCGGTCGTGACTGTACGCGTCGATGTCTGCGCAGTACTCCGTGTAGTTGGTGACGAAGTCCTGCCCCCAGCTGTTCGTGTGCACACGAGCGCCCACCAGGTGGTGGGCGAGCAGGTCCGCGTAGAGATCGCGCTCGCCGGCCGCGTCGTAGTTGGAGTGCGCGAGGCGCGCCGCCCAGGCCCCGCCCCGCAGCTCCGTGCCGACCCCCGGATCCACCGGCGCCGCATCGCCGGCCGCGGTGCCGGCCGTGTGCGTACCGTGGCTGCCGCCCCAGCCCGGGTATTCGCCGAGGAAGACCACCTTGCGGTGCGTGGGGCCGATGGGCGCGCCCCCCGGATCCGCGAAGAAGCAGCTCTCGGGGAAGAAGTTCGAGTCGATGTGGCCGATGATCTGCCCCTCGCCGTGCAGACCGCGGTCCCAGATCGGACGCAGGCCGAGCGTCCCGCTCTGGACGATCCAGCTGCTGTCGTTGTTGCGGTCGCTCGCCGGGAGCGTGGGCGAGATCCAGAGCAGATCGGGCAGCGCCGCGAGCGCGGGCAGCAGCGCCGCCGGCGCGGAGAGCCAGAGCCGCGGCCGCGCGGCGCGTTCGCTGGTTCGGGATAGCGCAGCGCCGAGCGCGACGGCCTGATCGGCGCGCAGCGCGATCGGCGTGTCCGGCGCGAAGCTGAGCGTGAGCGGCAGCGGCGCGTTCCCCGCGCGCGCGGCGCCCTCCGTCAACTCGGGCGCGAGGCGCCACTCGGGCCGGTAGTCGACGAGGAGGTCGACGCCGGCCAGCGTGGCCAGGCGCGTCGCGGCCGCGGCATCGACGCGCAGCAGGTAGGCGTTCTCGGGCACATAGGCGAGGATCTCGCCGCCGGCCGCCGCGATCGCGGCGCGCTCGGCCGCTCCCGGCGCGCGATCGAAGTGGAGAATGCGCAGACCATCGCCTGCCTCGCTGCCCCGCGCCGCCGGCAGCGGCTCGCCTGGACGCAGCGTGACGGCGCGCAGCTGCACGGCTCCGGGCGCCGCTGCCGCCCGGAGCGCGGCGAGAGCGATGAGCAGGACCGCGGGCAGGATCGGGCGGCGCGCGGACATGGGGACTCCCCTCAGTGGCTGGTCGGCTTGAAGAAGCTGATCAGGTTGCCCTCGGGGTCCCGAACGTGCAGGAAGAGCGCGGAGTCGGTGAGCTCCTCCTTGAAGATCTCGACGCCGCGCACGGCGAGCACCGAGCGCAGGGTGATCGGATCGTCGATCTCCACGTCGAGGAAGGTGGAATCCCCCGTCGGCGCGTCCCAGCCCCCGGGCTCGGCGGCCACCAAGCCGAGCGTGAGGCCGCCCGTGTCCAGGTAGCAGAAGTTCGGCCCCTCCTCGCTCACGTCCCAGCCCAGCACGCGGGTGTAGAAGCGCTTCATCTTCCGGAGATTCCTACAGCGGTAGGTCACGCTGACTGCACGCATGGGCACCTCGAAGGGCGGTGGCAGCCCGCGCGGCCGCTCGCCGCCCGGGCTGCCTGGAGTCAAGCGGGCGCGAGGGCCAAAGTCAAGGGCGCCCCTACTTGAGCAGCACTGCGCGCAGGCGCCGGCTCGCATCGTCCGCGCGCAGCTCGATCAGGTAGAGACCCGCCGGGAGCGGCCGACCCCGATCGTCGAGCGCTTCCCAGTCGAGCCGCTGCGCTCCCGCAGGCAAGTCCCGGGCCGGAATCGCCGCCACGCGCCGGCCGCGGGCGTCGTAGATGCCAGCGCTCACGCGCGCCGGCGCGGCCAGCGTGAAGTGCAGCGCCGTTCTCGGGTTGAAGGGATTGGGCGCCAGCGCGGCCGCGAGCAGCGGGCCGGTCGCGGGCGCCGGTCGGGGCTCGAGCTCGAGCAGGAGGACCTCGCCCCCGTCCGGCGCCAGCCCGTAGAGCGCGTAGCGCCAGTCGCCGGCGGGCGGGGTGTCGCGGAACGCGTAGTCCCAGGCTCCGCTCGCTCCTGCCCGCGGCAGGAGCGG
>VGXI01000091.1 GCA_016873475.1 bacterium
CGATGAGGCCGGCCAGGGCCCGCGCGCCCGGCTCCTTGCCCTCGTGCTCGATGGCCACCTGCACGAGCCCGTAGGCCGCGGCGAGGTAGCCCCAGGAGGGATGAAAGACGAGAAAGCGCCGCCCCGCAAGCCCCGCGAAGAGGCTGCGCAGCTCGCCGTCCAGCGCGGCCAGCTCGCCGGCGTAGCGTTCGGCACCGGCGGTGTAGTCGGCCGCATGCGCAGGATCCGCCTCGGCCAGAGCCGCCGCCAGCGGAGGCAGCAAGCGCGCGACGAGGCCCGGATCGGTCCAGACGTGCGGGTCGAGCTCGCCCTCGCCGTGCGTCTCGTGACCGGCGTGCGCGCGGCCGATCATCGGCAAGCGCTCGACACCGGCCGCCTCGAGCAGGTCGACCACGCGCAGCTTCGGATTGGCTGCCGCCAGGCGCGGCAGCCAGGCGTGCTCGAAGGGCACGCCGATGGGCAGCACGAGGTCGGCCTCGGCGAGCGCGGCCATCTGCTTGGGCGTCGGCTCGTAGGTGTGCATGTTGCGCCCCGGTCCAACGAGCACCTCGACCCGGGCGTGCGGGCCTGCCACCGCTTCGACGAAGGCCCGCTGCGGCAGGATGCTCACGACGACCCGCAGGGGCGCGGCCGCGGCGGGCGCCGCCAGACCAAGGAGCGCGAGGTGTGCAAGCCAGCGGCGCGCGTTCATCGCTGGCCGTCCCGGCAGCCGGCGCAGAGGCCCATCAGGAAGAGCTCGTGGTTCTCGACCAGGAAGCCGCTCGGCGCGAGGCGCTCGAAGTCGCCCGGACAGTGGGGCAGCTCGAAGACGGCCGTGCAGGCCCGGCAGCGGAAGTGGTGGTGGTGGTCCTTGCCCGCGATCTCGTAGCGACTCGGCTCGCCGGGCAGCACCACCGCGCGCAGCGCGCCCTCCCGATCCAGCCGCGTCAGGTGCCGGTAGACGGTGGCGATGCCCAGGCCGGGCAGCGCACGGCTCGCTCGCGCGAGCAGTTCCTGCGGCGAGAGCGGGCGGTCGGCCACGGCCAGAGCCTGGCGGATGGCCTCGCGCTGTCGGGTGCGGCGCTCCATTGGTACCTCGGGGCTAGCGCCCCCTATTGATACCGGAGTCTCAATAGAATGCAAGGGGGATCCCAGAAAAATGCCCGGGCCAAGGGGCTCGGGCACCGTCGAAGGCTCCCCGGAGGAGTGGTGGTGGCGTCAGGCCCGGGGCATAGTCGACGCGAGAGTGAATCTGACCTTCGATTGGGAGGAATGCAAGCCCCTTCAGGTCTCGCAAGCCTAATGAAATTAGTCACAAGCCGTCGCTCAGCGCCCGGCCTCGTAGATGTTGAGCCCCTGCACGTTGACGAACTCCCGCAGCCCGTAAGCCGACAGCTCCCGCCCGAGCCCGCTGCGTTTCACCCCGCCGAAGGGCAGCCGCGGGTCGCTCTTGACGATCGAATTGACGAAGACCGCGCCCGCCTCGAGCCGCCGGGCGAAGCGCTCGCCGCGCGCGAGGTCGCGCGTCCAGACGCAGCCGCCCAGGCCGAAGGGCGTCCCGTTGGCCAGCGCGAGGGCAGCCTCTTCGTCCGGCACGCTGAAGACCGGGGCCACCGGCCCGAAGACCTCCTCCTCGGCCACGGCCATGCCGGGTGCCGCTTCCGCCAGCACCGTGGCCTCGAAGTAGTAGCCCGGCCGCGCGAGACGACGGCCGCCGCAGACGAGCCGCGCCCCGGCGGCCAGGCTGCGCGCCACCTGGTCCTCGAGGGTCTCGACGGCGGCCGCGTCCACCAGGGGCCCCAGCGTGACGGTCGGATCGCTGGGGTCGCCGGGCACCAGCGCGCGGAACTCCGCGGCCAGGCCCGCCGCGAAGCGCTCGGCCAGCGGGGCGACGACGATGAAGCGCTTGGCCGCGATGCAGCTCTGTCCCGTGCACACGAGTCGCCCCAGGCGCGCGCCCGCCACGGCGGCGGCGAGATCGGCGTCCTCCAGCACGACGAAGGGATCGGAGCCGCCCAGCTCGAGCACGACCTTCTTCAGCCGCCGGCCCGCCGCCGCGGCGATCAGCGCGCCCGCCTCCGTGCTGCCGGTGAGCGAGACGCCGCGGATCGCCTCGGCGTCGAGGAGCGCTTCCAGGTCGGCGTGCGTGGCGAAGATCGCCTGGAAGAGGCCGGCCGGGAAGCCCGCTTCGGCGAAGGCGCCGGCGATGGCCCCCGCGCAGCCGGGAACGTTGCGCGCGTGCTTGAGCAGGCTCGCGTTGCCGGCCAGCAGAGCGGGCACCGCGAAGCGCAGGGCCTGCCAGAAGGGGAAGTTCCAGGGCATGATCGAGAGGATGACGCCCAGCGGCTGCAAGACGATCCGGTGGCGCAGGCCGTCGGCGGCGACGCTCTCCTCGGCCAGCCAGGCCGGCGCGTTGTCCGCGTAGACCTCGCAGAGCCAGGCGCACTTGTCGATCTCGGCGAGGGATTCCGCACGGCGCTTGCCCATCTCGAGCGTGATCAGCGCGGCCCAGGCTTCCCGCTCGCGGCGCAGGACGGCGGCCAGTGCCCGGAACAGGGGCAAGCGCGCGGCCAGCGGCAGCGCGCGCCACTCGCGCTGGGCAGCCTCGGCACTGGCGAGTGCCGCGGCGATGGCCGCCGGGCTCATCGTCTCGTAGCGAAAGCGCAACTCGCCGGTGGCAGGGTTCATGCAGTCGATGCGCATGGGCGGCCTCCTGGATGCTCACGAGACCCTAGGACGCCCGCCCGCGGCGCGCAAGTCTCCCTCGCGAGGGAGGCGCGCGCCCCGCATTGCCGCCCGCGAGGGCTCGACCGGGCACAATGAGCGCCCGCCAACGCGGCGAGGGAAGCGAGCGCGCATGGAACTGGCAGTTCTCATCGCTTTCGGCCTGCTGCTGCTCGGCCTCATGATTGCCGCGCTCGCCACGGCCCTGCGCGGTCCGAGCGGCGCGGGGCGGGCGCCTGGGCGGCGCCCGACACCCGCGAGCCGCCGCGCTCCCGAGAGTCTACCCGCCGGCCGCAAGCCCGCGCTCCAGCCCGATCGGCTCCTGCGCGAGGAGCGCACGAACAACCCCGAGCCGACCCCGAGCCTCATCGATGCCTGGCGCTTCCAGCCGGCGCCCGAGGAGTTCCGCTACCTCGATGACGAAGCCGGCGCCGCCGACGACATGAGCGAGATCATGGCGCAGGCGGACAGCATCGGCGGGCGCCTGAAGGCGCGCCAGCAGATCCTCGCCGGCGTCACGGGATCGGAGTTCCACCCCAAGCAGGTCACCGAGCTGGTGCTCAGCGACCCGGCGCTGGCCGGCCTCGTGCTGCGCATCGTCAATTCGCCCTTCTACGGACTGGGCCAGAAGATCGGCTCGGTGTTTCGCGCAGTGGTCTACTTGGGCCATGTCGAGGTGCGCAACATCATCTGGCGGGCCTGCGTGAACGAGGGGCTCGGCAGCGCGGATCGCGCGGCGCAGGCGCTCGTGGAAGGGCTCTGGCAGCACTCCTTCGCCAGCAGCAAGGTCGCCTTCGCCATCGCCAAGAGCCGCGGCATGGCCGAGCCGGACAAGATCTCGACGACGGCCCTGCTGCACGACATCGGCAAGCTCATCTGCCTGAACGTCTGGCCCGAGCGGGCGAAGGCGCTCTACCACCCGGTGCAGTTCAGCGATCGCAGCGTGCTCGAGGAGGAGATCCGCCTCGGCGCCCGCCATGCGCGGCTGGGCGCCGCGGTGGCCGAGGCCTGGGGCCTGCCCCAGGAGACCCTCCAGGTCATCCGCCACCACCACGCCGCGAGCTACGTGTCGATCAGCCAGATCGACCCGGGCTGCCGGCGCACCCTGGCCGCGGTGCACCTGGCCGATCTCTTCGTCCACGCCGTCACGCCCGCGCCCATCGACGCCGAGCTGGCCCCGATCTACCAGCCCCAGGCGAGCTGGCTGCAGCTCCTCGGAGTCGAGACGATCGAGCAGCTCTGCACCAGCGAGGTCGAGGCCTCGCTGCCGCGCCTGCGTCTCGTGCACCTGCCGCAGATGGCCCCGGAGGGCCTCGCCGAGCGGCAGCTGCAATCCCCCGTGGACTAGGGCCGGCGCGTGGCCTACCTTCCCGGGCGCCCCCCCAGGGGGCTGCACCCGGGAGTGTCCGCATGAGCGAGTCTGCCGGCCCGACCGCCTGGCAGGCGGCCCTGGGCCGCCTCCGCGCCGGAAACGAACGCTACCAGGCTCTCCGCCTGGCCCACCCGCACCTCGACCTCGACAGGCGCGCCGAGCTGCGGGCGGGGCAGAGCCCCTTCGCCGCCGTGCTGGGCTGCGCCGACTCGCGCGTGCCGCCGGAACTCATCTTCGACCCCCGCCTGGGCGACCTCTTCGTCGTGCGCGTGGCCGGCCACGCGCTCGACGGCGCGGTGCTGGGCAGCCTCGAGTTCGCGGTGGAGCGACTCGGCGTGCGGCTGGTGCTCGTTCTCGGGCACGAGAGCTGCGGCGCCGTGGGGGTCGCGCTCGCCGGCGAGCGGCCGGGAGGCCAGCTCGGCGATCTCATCCGGGGGCTCGCTCCCGTGATCGCGGCCGCCGCGGCGCGAGGCGAGCTGCCGCGCGATCCGGCGGCGCGGCTCGCGGCCGCGGCGCGGGCGAACGCACGGGCGGTGGCCGCGCTACTGGAGCGCCGCTGGCCCGAGCCGGCGCGGCCCGCCGGCGCCGGGCCGCTCAGGGTGCTGCCGGCCTACTATCACCTGGACTCGGGCGCCGTGGAGTTCCTGGACCCGGAGCGCTGAAGACGCGCTCCGGGTCTCTGGCCAGAGCGCCGCTAGCGGCCCTTCTCGGCGCGCAGATCCGCTGCCATTGCCTTGATCTCATGCAGGTCCTGCACCATCTCGTTCCAGCCGTACCAGAGCGCATAGTCCGGGCTCGCATGGAAGACGCCCTGGAAGGCCCGCATGCGGTGTTCCAGGTGCATCTCGAAGAGCCGGTTCTCGATCGGTGTCGGCGAGTCGTGGAAGGTGAGCAGGTCCGGGAAGGCGTAGGCGTAGCCCGCGGGCTTGGCGAGGATGCCGTCGGCGTAGAGACCGGCGATCTCGCGGATCGCCTCGGCGAGCAGGCGGTCGACGGCCTTGATCATGCGATCGCCCTTGGCCAGCTCTTCGCGGGCGAAGTTCTCAGAGTGGCACTGGCTGCAGACGGCCGTCAGCTTCGCGCGCTCGGCGTCGAACTCGGCGGCGGACAGGCGCGCCACCTGGGCCTGGGCGACCACGTCCAGGCGACCGGTCGGCTTGCCCTCAGGATCGAGCACGCCCAGGGCCTGCAGGATGGTCACGCGGTCGGCCCACCACTCGGGATCCTCCCCGGGATAGGGCGCGAGGCCGTCCGTGCGCACGGCGAGGAAGCCCCAGGGCGTGCGCACTTCGTGATTGCCGTCGACCATGTGGCAGGTCTGACAGGTGGGGGCGGCGGCGGTCTCCGGCAGCACGCCGTCTTTCTTGAGGCGGTGGCGGATGCCGTGCTTGGAGCTGGAGTACATCTCCCACTGCGGATGGTCGAAGCCCATGTGGCAGCTCGAGCAGGCCTCGGGCTGCCGCGCTTCGGCCACCGAGAAGGTGTGCCGCGTGTGGCAGGCGTCGCAGGAGGCGTGGCCGAAGGTGGAGCCGGCCGCCTTGAGCGCGCTGATCTCGGCCTCGCTCTTGATGCCGATCTTGTGGCAGCCGCCGCAGCCCTTCTGGCCCTCGATCAGCTCCATCGGCTTCATGTGCGTGGTGGGCATCGCCTTCATGGCGGCCCAGGCGAGGGCATGCTTGCCCTTGCCGTACTCCGCTGCCCGCTCGGGGTGGCACGCGGCGCAAGTCTCGTGGGTGACGGTCTGGACCTTGGCGACATCCGCCGCGCTGCTGTGGCCCTCGCCGTGGCAATCGGCGCAACCGATCGACTCGCGGCTGTGGGCGCTCAGGCGCCAGTCCTCGACGATGTTCGGGGTGATCTTGCCGTGGCAACCCACGCAGTCCGGGGCCGCCTGCGCGGCGACCGCCGCACAGACGAGCGCGGCGAGCGCGATGCCGAGCCGGAATGCAGTCGAACGCATGGCCGTACCTCCTGGCTGATGCCGGCGACAGGGTCAGGGTTTTGTCACGGCCGCTCCTTGATCCAGGGCAAAGCCGAGCGATTTCCGAGATCTCGGCGCTCTTGCGGTCAGGAAGCGCTGGGAATCGAAACCCGCTGGGATTATGTTCGCTAGTCCGGGCGTTGCGCCGGCGGGGGCCGGCGCCGTCCCCGCATCGGGGCGCCGCAATCGCTCCGATCACCCCGATCGACGAGGAGAAGAGGATGACCAGGCAGCTAGTCACCGCCTGTCTGCTCGCGCTGTCCCTGGCGACGGCGGCGGGCTGCGGCGGCAAGAAGGAGGAGCCGGCGAAGTTGATCGCAATGCAGGACTTCTTCCGCAACCCGGAGCAGACCGCCTACCAGCTCTCCCCCGACGGCCGCCACTTCTCCTGGCTCCAGCCCTGGCAGGGCCGCCTCAACGTCCACGTGCGCGCGATCGGCAGCCAGGAGGTCACGCGGGTCACGGCCGCCACGGCGCGGGACATCTTCGGCTACGGCTGGGCCAACAACCAGCGGCTCGTCTACATCCAGGACTCCGGCGGCGACGAGAACTTCCACGCCTATGCGGTGGACCTCGATGGCGGCAACTTCCTCGACCTGACGCCCTTCGAGAAGATCCAGACGCGCTTCGTCGACGATCTCGAGGACGATGACGAGCACATGCTGATCGCGATCAACCGGCGCGACCCGCGCATCCACGACGTCTACAAGGTGAACGTGAACACCGGCGAGCTGAAGCTGGTCGCCGAGAACCCCGGGACGATCATGGGCTGGCAGACGGACAACGCCGGCCGCCTCCGCGCCGCCACCACCACCGACGGCGTCAACAGCAGCCTGCTCTACCGTGAGAACGAGAACGAGCCGTTCAAGACGGTGATCACCACCAACTTCAAGGAGACCCTGTCGCCGCTCTACTTCACCTTCGACGACCAGCTCCTCTACGTAGCCTCCAACATCGGCCGCGACAAGACGGCGATCTTCACCTACGACCCGCGCACGGCCGAGCACAAGGAGCTGATCTACGAGCATCCCGAGGTCGATGTGGAGAACCTCATGCGCTCGCGCCACCGCAAGGCGATCACGGGCGCCGCGTACTTCACCGACAAGCGCGGCTACAAGTTCTTCGACCAGGACCGCGCGCAGCTCCAGGCGCGCCTCGAGCGCGAGCTGCCCGGCGTCGAGGTGACGGTCGCCAGCATGAGCAAGGACGAGCGGCGCGTCCTCGTGCGCACTTTCAGCGACAAGACGCGCGGCGCCTACTACTACCTGGATCGCGACACCGACAAGCTGGAGAAGCTCGTCGAGGTGAGCCCCTGGCTCGACCCGACGGCGATGGCCGACATGAAGCCGGTCCAGTACACGAGCCGGGACGGCCTGACCATCCACGGCTACCTGACGCTGCCGCGCGGCATCGAACCCAAGCACCTGCCGGTGGTCGTCAACCCGCACGGCGGCCCCTGGGCGCGCGACTACTGGGGCTTCAACCCCGAGGTGCAGTTCCTCGCCAACCGCGGCTACGCGGTCCTCCAGATGAACTTCCGCGGCTCGACCGGCTACGGCAAGGAGTTCTGGACGAAGAGCTTCAAGCAGTGGGGCCGCGCGATGCAGGACGACGTCACCGACGGCGTCAAGTGGCTGATCAGCGAGGGCATCGCCGATCCGGACCGCATCGGCATCTACGGGGGCTCCTACGGCGGGTATGCCACGCTGGCCGGCGTCACCTTCACGCCCGACCTCTATGCCTGCGCCGTCGATTACGTGGGCGTCTCGAACATCTTCACCTGGATGGAGGCCTTCCCGCCCTACTGGGAGCCCTTCATCGCGATGGTCAAGGAGATGGTCGGCGATCCGGCCACGGAGCCCGACCTCATCCGCGAGATCTCGCCCTTCTTCCACGTCGACAAGATCGAAGTGCCGCTCCTCGTGGCGCAGGGCGCCAACGACCCGCGCGTCAAGAAAGAGGAGAGCGACCAGATCGTCACGGCGCTGCGGGCGCGGGGCATCGACGTCGAGTACATCGTCAAGGACAACGAGGGCCACGGCTTCGCGAACGAGGAGAACCGCTTCGACTTCTACGGAGCGATGGAGAAGTTCCTCGGCCAGCACCTGGGCGGCTCGGTGGCGCCGACGCCGCCGCCGGGCAGCGAGAGCTAGCCGGACACCTTCGCCACGAACAGCGGCAGCGCCGGGTCGACCAGAGCGCCGATCTTCCCCGCGTAGCCGCGCTTGGCCTCGATGTCCGCGTCGGTGACGATGCGCGCGTCGAGCAGCCCGCCCCTCTCGACGCCCGTGCGGAGGCGGTTCATCTCGGTCAGGGCCTGATCCCAGGCGGCCAGCCAGAGGTCCAGCTCGTCGCGCTCGGGGCGCCGCGCGTCGACGTGCACGAGCAGATCGATGTCGCTGTCCGCGCGCGCGATGCCGTTCTTGACGCTACCGTACAAGTAGATGCCCTTCACGCCGAAGCGCCCGGCGTCGAGGCTGGCGGCCAGGCGCTCCGCCATGCGGCGGCGCCATTGCCAGTGGTCGTCGCCATGAGGGAGCAAGGGCGGCGCGAACTCGGGCTCCGGTTTGGGTCCGCAGCCGGGCGGGCAGAGGAATCCGAGCGCCTCGTCGAGGTCCGCGTTCAGATGCACGCGCAGGATCCGGCCCTCGGTTGCCGCAGCGACATCGATCACGCGCACCACGCCGGTCAGCGCTGCGCACTCGGGCACCAGCGCGGTGAGCAGGTTGGGCGCGCCGAGCAGGAAGCCCTCGGCGAAGACGATGCCCGCGTCGTCCGGATAGAGCGGCAGATAGCGGATGCGCGACTCGACGAGGTCCTGGAAGAAGTGGGTGCCGAAGGACAGGTCCGGCAGGTACTCGCCGACCCGGCGCGCGATCTCCACGAGCATAGCGCTGTGGCAGATGTCCGCGTAGGTCACGGGTACGCCGAGCTTGATGTCGCCGCGGCTGCCCCAGCGGCCGGGGCCCATCAGCACGAACTGCCGCCGCGGCAGCAGCTTGTTGAGGCGGCCGACCGCGCGCCCGACGGCGATCATGCTCTCGCGGTCCGGCAGCTCGCCATAGGCGGCGGGGTCCACGTAGACGATGTGGGTGAGGTCAGGCATCCAGCCGTTGGAGACGTAGCGGCGCGCGCTGAAGATGCGGTCGCCATCGGGCAGGTCGCGCGGGATGGGCGCCGGGCCGTCCTCGGCGACGTGACTCTGCGGCCGGCACTGAAGCAGGTAGAAGCGCTCGCCGTCGTGCGCGAACTCCATGTCGATGGGCGTGCCCAGCTTCTCGGCGAGGATGTCGAGCATGTTCTTGACGTGCGTCAGGAAGGGTGTCGTCTCGAGCAGGCCGGCGAAGGTGGGCACGGCGTCCTGGGTGCTCGGGTCGAAGAGCAGCGGGACGATGCGCTGCAGGCGATCGCCCTTGTACAGCGAGTAGACCAGCTCGAGGCCGGGGGTCTCGTCGCCCAGCTCGCGGACCAGCTGCTCGATGGACACGGTCTCGAAACGGTTCGCCTCGAGGTTGATCAGGTCCACCTTGCGCGGCGCGTAGCGCAGCTGCTCGTCCACGGCGGGGTTGGCCTTGAGCTGCGGCTTGCCCGGCACCGCGAGCACGGGGTAGTCGTCGCCGACGCGATCCACCGCCCGCGTGCCCAGGCCCGGCACCAGGCGCACGATGCCGTCCTCGCGCTTGATGCGCGGCGACCAGCGGAACTCGTTGTTGCTGAAGGCCACGCCCGCGAAGGCCGGCAGCCAGTACTTGCCCACCCGCCGGCCCACCACGGCCTGCAGGAGGATGCCCATCTCCTCGCTGAACTCGAGCAGGCCGCGGTCGCGGCGGTAGGCGATGGGGTCGGGTCCGAAGGTGGAGGCGTAGACTTCGGCGATCGCGTTCAGCGCCGCGGCGAGCCGCTCTTGCTTCGTGCCCTGGTTGGGCAGGAAAAGGCTCTTGTACTTGCCGCTGAAGGCGGTGCCGAGGCGGTCCTCGAGCAGGCTCGAGCTGCGCACGATGAGCGGCGTCTCGCCGAACTCATCGAGTGCGGCGCTGAGCCCGCGCACGAACTCCGGTGGGAAGGGGCTGTCCTTGAAGAGCTGGATCAGGTGCGGATACTCCTGCCGGATCTGCTCGACGTCCTTGAACTTCTGCTCGATGACGTCTTCGAGGTCGTTGTGGGCGATGAAGTCCATCACGGCGTCGGAAGCGATGTACCAGGTCTTCGGCACGAGGATCTCGCCGACGGGCCGCTCGGGGCTCCCGCACTCGGCCAGCAAACGAGACGCGAGCAGCAGTCCCGCGCTCTTGCCGCCCAGCTTGCCCTGGCTGTCCGCGGGCAGGATCATGCGATCGATCTGCTCGGCCATGTCGGAGATCCGGATGTAGTCCTTGGCCACCTTCAGGAAGTCGAGCTGCTCGGTGAGGAAGCGCCGCGCCAGCGTCACGCGCAGGCCGCGCATCACGGGCAGCGGCAGGCCGGTGCCGTCGGCGATGAGATAGCGGTAGCGGCGCACGGCCTCGGCGATCTCGTTGAGCGAGCTGCGCGGGCTCGAGAGAACGTTGATGAAGAAGCCCGCCTTGTCCTCCACCAGCCACTTCTGGACCAGGGTCAGGATCTGCTCGCCGCCCAGGTGCAGCGCGGCGAGCTCGAAGGGGCGGTCGCTGAGCAGCAGGCCGCGATCGGCGCCCCCGCGCTGCCCGGCGACGTTGCGTTCGCCCGCCACCGCCTCCGGGTCGGCCAGCGCACGCGCCTCGAGCAGCATCGACCGTGCGTCCTCGACACCGATGCCGTAGAGGTGGTTCAGCATCTTGCGCGCCATGCGCAGGTAGAGCTCGGGATCCGAGGTGCGCAGCATCTGGAGCGTGCCCTTCCAGGCGCTGCGCCGGCCTTCGCGGCGGCTCTGCTCCCAGCGCTCGCGCAGCGTGTCGATGCGCTTGTGCAGGATGTAGTGCGCGAGGCGATCGGCGATCGTGGCGAGCAGGCGCCGCTCGCGGGCCGTGAAAGTTTCGCCCTCGGGACCGCTGCGCGGCTCGAGGTAGTAGACCTCCAGGGTGCCGAAGTTGCGGTCGAGGATGCGCAGGGGCGCGGCCAGGCGCCAGGATGTCGGCTCGAAGTCGGCGGCGCGGTAGACCTCGTCCTCGAAGAGGATCTGTGCGCGGCAGACGTCCGGGAAGCGCCAGCCGAGCGGGATTTCCGCCAGCACCACCGCGAAGACGTCGGCGAGGCTGCTGTCCATGTCCAGCAGCCGATCCTCGATCGTGAAGAGACAGTCGAGTTCCTTGGCCCGGTCGCTGAGGGGCAGGGGCAGCCTGTCCGCCGGGTCCTGAGTGTCCTGCATCGCGCACCGCCGGCTGGGGTCGGGAATAGCTTGCGCCTTGCGGGCAGGGGGCGTCAAGGCGGTCGCGGAATCCGAAATCGCGCGGCCGCGGCCGGGAAAAACGGACGGCTTGCTCCTCCTACGACCGCATGCGCAAGCGATTCGCGCTGGTCTGGCTCGACAACATGAGCACCGCGCTGTGTTCGGCCACCGGCACCTTCGACCCCGACGGCAAGGCGCTCAGCCTCTGCGGCAAGATGGACGAGCCGATGACCGGCGAGATCGGCAAGCCCGTGAAGTAGGTCCTGCGCCTCATCGACGAGGACCATTTCGGCTTCGAGATTCACGACCTCATCTATGGCGAGGCCAACACGAAGATGGTTCAGATCGACTACGCCCGGAAGAAATAGCGCTTCAGGGCCGGGGGGCTCCGGCCGAAGCCCAGGACAAGCCTCTGATCTGGGATCCCATCCCGGAACGGGCCGGCCACTCTCCCCGGAGCGGCCGGCTTTTTTTTCGGTCTGCCGGGCCGCCCGCGTGCCCCGGCCGGGGCGCCCGCAGCCCCCCCCCCCCGCCCGCCCTTTCCTTTCCCGGCCACGATGCGCTATACTTGTGGCTTCCGAGCCCTCATTGCGCAGCCTGTGACACGACACCGGAGGGAGAGGCCATGCGGAAGCTCATCATCCC
>VGXI01000092.1 GCA_016873475.1 bacterium
CCCCCGGCGCCCACCGGCCGGTCGTGTCGCTGTACTCGTAGACCTTGCCGTCGAGCGTCACCGCCGCATGGACCTGGCTCACCTCGTTCCAGGTGATGTCAACGGCCTTGCTGCGCACGTCGTGCCAGCCGTCCGTCTGGAAGTCGCCCGGGCGGCCGAGGGAGCTGATCGCTCGGCGCAGGTCCTCGTAGTCGATCGAGGCCTCGGGGAGGGAGAGCGCGCTCGTGTCCTCCGGCGTGCGGATCCGGTCGACGGCCAGCGGCCAGGGGAGGTTGGGGAACCACCCGCGGCCGAAGGAGACCTCGCTGGCGTCGCCGCGCTTGAGCGTCTCGGTGAGCGGCTCGAGCCTGAGGCTCGCCCAGCCGTCGCGGTTGGCCTCGAGGCCCTCCTCGTTCTTGACGCGGAAGGTCCCGAGCGTGAGCGCCGCCGCCGGCGCCTGCTCGAGGAGGATCCGGACCCGGCGGCCTTCCCAGCCGCCGGCAAAGAGTGAGCCCGGCTGGTCAGGCTCGCTCAGCCAGTAGCCGTCGCGGTTATCCACGACGAGGCTGCTGGGCGGGCCGACCACGGGGTGGCCTTCGGTGGAGGCCTTCAGCTCGATCGCGCCGATGCCGCCGGCGAGGCGGTCGGTGAAGTCGACCCAGGTACCGGCGTCGTCCTCGAACTGCACGAGGTGGCGCACCGGCTACACCTCCACGAAGCCGAGCGTGAGGTCGTAGCCGCCGCCGGCGAGGGTCCAGTGCGGGTGGAAAGTGCCGGGGTAGACGGCCTCGGCCACGTGGTAGTAGCCGAAGAAGGGCGCCTGGCCGAGGCCGAAGTCCACGCAGATCGGCACGGGCTCGGGCACGTGCAGGCCCAGGCCCTGCGTGCTCAGGCTCCAGAGCGCGAGGAGCTGCCGGTAGGGATCAGGGCCGATCTTCGTGAAGTGCGCCTGGAAGCGGTGCTTCAGGGCGTCCTTGGTGAGCACGCTGCGGGCCAGCCGGCCGTCGAGCATGCGGCGATCGACGACGTTGGCTGCCTCCCACTGCATGGCGGGCACGGCGCGAATCGTCTGCGGCGTGATGTCCACGAAGTAGACGGGACCCGCCTGCGCGATCGTGCCGTCGGTGGGATTCAGCATCAGCGCCGCGTCGCCGAAGATAAAGCCGGTGTTGACGCCGTCGGGGCTGTTGACGCCGAGGTGGAGCTGCACGTAGGCGGTGTCGTCCGGCATCACGACGGCCGAGTGCGCGAGCAGGCGCTGCCAGCTTCCGGTGCCGAGCGTGCCGGCGTTGGTGAAGACAAGCTCGATCGGGTTGCCTTCAGTGAGGCCGTTGTGGGTGGTCGGGGGGATGAAGGCGCCGGCCGCGTTGTAGCAGGAGAACCAGGCCTTGAGATTGGTGCCGATCGTGCAGTCTGTGGGCACGACCGCGGGCAGCGCGAGGCTCAGGGCCTTGTCGTAGTGGGCCGCGAAGAAGCGCGAGAAGGGGAGCTGCTCGGTGAAGATCGTCGAGGCGAGGACCTTGTGGTCCGTTGAGATCGACTGGCCGGTGGTCATCGCCGCGGTGGCGATGTAGCAGGACGAGCCGCCGAGCCAGCCGGCGGGCACCTTCGCGCCAGGGTAGTTGCCGTAGTTGTCGCTCGGGTTGTAGCCGACGTAGTACCAGCCGCGGTACTTGCTGAGGTTCCAGACCAGGCCGTCGCGGCCGACCTTGGTGCCGGCGTAGAGCGCGGGGTTCGCGTCGCGGAAGGCATGGTTGGGGATGTGGATGCCGGCGGCGGCGCGCAGCGTGGTGATCGCGGCGGGCGGGACTAGCAGTCCCCAGAAGGGCCCGGACATCAGGCCACCCCCTCTTTCACGTAGAGCGTGCCGGCGTCGAGCTGCTCCTGGATGCTGCGGGCGTCGGACTGCGCCTGGCTGCCGTAGTAGACGTTGCCGTAGTACAGGTGGGGGACGTAGATGGTGGTCGGGCTCGAGGCGAGCGCCGTGGAGGTGGTGGAGCCGCCGATCGTCTTGCGGCCGCCGGCGAGGCCCGTGCTGCTCTCGCGCTCCTCCTGCGACATGAAGGCGCCCGAGGGTGCGTTGTTGGCGCTGGCCGCGCCCACGAGGATCGCCGCGGGAGCGGTGTAGGCGGCCATCGTCCCGTACATGCCCGCTGCGAGAAAGGCATCCTTGGCCTTGTCCGCCTGCCCAAGGCTCGACCATGCCCAGCCCTCAGCCAGGTAGTAGATCGCCTTCCCCGCGGCGGTGGCGGCCAGCGCCTTCAGCGTGTCGGCCGACCACTTCAGCATCACCTTACCCATCTCGCCATAGGCGCCCTTGCTGCCCTGGAGCGCCGCGATCGAGGCGTCGATGAAGTTGGACATCGCCACGCCGCCGACCTCGCTGAGGGCCTCGAGGCCCATCGCCAGCATGTCCGCGCCGGCCTGCGTCTCGGCAAGGGCGTCGGTGATCTCATGCAACCCGTCGGTCTGGTCCAGGAGCGGGGCGAGGAAGTCGGGCTCGGCGAGCTTCTCGAAGTCCCCTCCTTTCCCGCGGCCACGATCTCCGAGATAGGCCTCCGCAAAAGGCACCTCCATCCCGGGGATCTCGGCTGACCAGCCGCCACCGCCGGCCTGCGGCTTGCGCCCAGTCTCGGCGGTGTCGCTCAGCAGGCCCCTGAGCCTCTCGAGACGCACGATCTCCTCGAGGGTCCTAACGTAGCCATCAAGCCCCACCTTGTATTCATCCAAGCGATCCGACAGCCGACCGTAGACTTCCTCGCCGATTTCCCCATCGCGGAGCATCCGGTAGGCGTCTTCCATGAGCGCGTTCACCCGTCCCTGCAGGTTGAGGGCAGTGAGGAGGTGCTCCGTGTTCATGGGGTCTTCTACGTTGGCCAGCTCGCGCATGCTCCGCAGGAGTCGATCGACGCCGAGCTGGGCCTGGAGGAAGACGTCTGGGGTCTGCTCTTGCCGCTCGAGGCGGCCGTCAGTTGCTTCTGGGCGGAGACCGCACCGGGGATGTCCGCAGTGTAGGCGCGCATCGCCCAGTTGATCTTCGATACGCCGGCCTCAACATCCCCGGCGGCCTCGGCGAGTTTGACTAGCGCTGGTGCTGCAGCCGCCGTGGCTGACGCCAGCTTCTCCTCCAGATCGATCAGGTCTCGCCGGGCAGTCATTCGATTGATGTCTTCGATCGTCGCGCCGAGGTCCTCCATCCTGGAGATCGCTCGGTCGAGCGTCGATGAGGTGATTCCCTCGATCCACTCGCGGAAGTGGCCGACGGCCTTGATGACGCCGACCGACAGATCCTCGATCGGACCGGCGGCGAGCGAGGCGAGCGTTGTGCCGAGCGCGGTGCCAGCGGTCTTCATGCGATCCATCGCGTCGTTGGCGTCGGCGAGCGCCTTCGTGCTGCGCTCGTCCAGCGAGACGCCCAGCGCTTCCGCCTCCTCGCGCATCTGGCGGATGCCGTCGCTCCCCTCGGCCATCACCTGGAGCATCTCCGCGCCAGAGCGCCCCATGAGGTCGATCGCGAAGCTGACCCGCTTGCCCTCGTTGTCGACGGCCATCAGTCGATCGGCGAGCGTCTCAAACTGCTGCTCAGGCGCCAACGCGCCGAAGTTGCGCAGGTCGAGATGCAGCTCCTTGAACACCTTGCCCAGGGCGACGTTGCCGCGGAGGGCCTCGCCGGTGTTCTGGCTGAGCTTCTGGACCGACTTGGCGACGGTCTCGAACTGCGTGCCGCTGAGGCCGGCGACGTGGCGCAGCTCGCCGAGGGACTCGGTCGTCATGCCCAGACGCTGGTGGAGATTCCAGACCTGGTCCGCAGAGTCGGCTGCGCTCTTGATGAAGGCGCCGATCGCCACTCCGCTGACGACGGTGGCGATCCGGGTCTTGAGCCCGCCCATGGCCGAGTCGATGCCGATGATGTTCTTGCGGAAGGAGTCGAGGGCCGCCTTGCTGCGGTCCTCAGCGGAGATCCGGTAGCGTGCCTCAGCGCCCATCATGGTCTCCTAGTGCTGCCGGCTCTCGGCGTCCAACTCGGCCTTCGCCTCCCAGGCCATCAGCTCGCTCAGGGTGCAGCGCACGAGCAGCTCATCGAGGAAGATCCCCATCCGCTGGGCGAGCCCCATCGCGTTGAGCAGGCGCCCGGGGCTCAGCGTCGTGGCGGCGTCGAACAGCTCGGCCAGCTCGCGCAGGCCGAACTGTGCGGCGCCACCGCTCAGGCGTTTGGGCGGCTCGCCTCCGAGGCCCCCTCCTGGTCCTCGCCGAAGGTGATGTCGGCGTTGATCTTCTTCGCCAGGTTGCCGAGCAAGACCGCGTCGCCCTCGTTCATCAGGCTGGCGATCTCCGCCTCGGCGAAGAACGGGCTGCGGTCCTCGCGCCGGGCCCGGACGATCAGCGTCATCGCGATCGACTCCGTGCCCTTGCGCGAGTTGATCTTGCCCATCTCGTCCAGGGTGATCGGCCAGACGTAGATCCGGGCCGGCTCACCCGTCTCCTGGTCCGCCAGCTCGGGAAGTTCGAAGCGGCGCGGCGCCTTGCAGCGCTCGCGGTAGTGGGCGACGATCCGGTGGAGAAGATCCTCTGCCATGCTTTCCTCCTGCCGCTCCCGCGGCTGCTAGGGAACCACGCCCTCGGTGAGGACGCCCTGGAACTGGAAGCTGAACTCGCCGACCTTGCTCAGGTCCGCGCTCCGCTTCACGCTCTTGACGATCACGCTGCCCTGGTAGCGGACGTAGGAGCTGGTCTCCCCGGCCGGATAGAGGTTCAGCGTCAGCGTGGCGCCCTTGACGATGAGCGCCTGGCCGGCGTCAGGGCTCGGCGCCGGCGAGTGGCGGCAGGTCACCGTCCCCTGACCGTCGGCGATGCCCGCCATGTAGGTCTTGCCGGCCGCGCCGGCGGCCGTCGATTCGGCCAGCTCGACGCTGTCCTCGTAGTCCCAGCCGGTGACTTCCGCCACCGCGGTCGAGCTGATCTTCACGACGCCGGTCTTGCCGTGGTACTTCGCCATGCTCTTGCCCTCCTGCTAGACGGTGCCCTCGGTGAGCACGCCCTGGAACTGGGCGCTGAACTCGCCGACCTTGCTGGTGTCCGCGCTGCGCTTCACGTTCTTGACGATGGCCGTGCCCGTGTACTTCACGCGAGTGGCCACGTTGCCCGCGGGGTAGAGCTCCAGGGCCACGCTGGCGCCGGCGTCGAGCAGGGCCTGACCGGCGTCCGCAGTCGGCGCCGGCGAGTGGCGGAAGGTCATCGTCCCGCTGCCGTCGGGAATCCCCGCCATGTAGCTCTTCGCCGTCGCGCCGGCGGCGGTCGCATCGGCCAGCTCGACGCTCTCCTCGTAGTCCCAGCCGGTGACCTCGCCGACGGCCTGCGCGCCGATTCGGATCACGCCTTCCTTGCCGTGGTACTTCGCCATGGTGGCCTCCTAGGCCTCGGGGTTCGTGCGGCTGACTGCGTAGAGCGCGACCCAGCGCATCGTCAGCCGGCCGTGCGGGGTCTTGCTGTCCTTCGCGAGCTCCAGCTCGCTGTCCTCGAGCTCGAGGTCGAGCGTGAGCCCATCGAGCGTGGCATCGGCCATCAGGGCCACGTGCACCTGGACGGCCAGCGCGTCGAGCGCGTCATCCAGTCCCTCGACCAGCGCGTCGTGCAGGCGGATTTCGACAAGCAGCGTGTGCGCGTCGCTGGTGTTGCTGGAGGCTTCGGCCAGGCGCGGGTCCCGGGGCGTGACCACCTTGATCGCCGGCAGCTCGGCCAGGGTGTAGACGGAGCCGCTGGAGACGCGGCTGCCCGCGGCGGTGCCCGCGGCCGCGAGCACGGCGACGATCCGGTCCCTGATCTGCTGCCGCTTATGCGCCACGACTGAGCCTCCACTGCAGGTCCTTCTCGAACAGCTCGGCGAAGCGCGCCCGCGCCTTGTCGCGGGTGTAGCGCTCGAGGATGGTCTGGCCGGCCTGGGCCACGGGGATCTTGACGGCGTCGATCGGGTGCGCCTTGCGCGTGGTGCGCTTGAAGATCATCTCGCGGCCGTCGGGGTCCGAGGCGATGAAGGCATGGTCGAAGGCGTGCTTGCCGGCCCGGACGCCTGTGCGGGTCTGCCGGTGCGGCAGGCGGACGGCCGGGATCGGCCTGAGCAGCAGGCCGACCATGATCGCTCGGTTCGAGAGGGTCCCCTTGCGCTGGCGCATCCAACGGTTGGCGAGGGCCACGGGCACGCCGACCTCGGCCGCGATCTCCCGCTTGGCCCGCGTGCGCATCCAGGCCAGCGTGCGGTTCAGGGCCCGGACCGTGGCCAGCGGCACGTGCCGCTTCTGGACCTGCTCGAGGTCCTTCAGGATCGCGTCCATATCGCCGTCGATGCGCACGGTCAGGCTCATGCGAAGACGACCTCCGCGCCGATCAGGTCGTCCAGGAGCCAGGCGTCCTGCAGCACGGGCGGGATCGCCGGCGCCCCCGCGGCCGCGCCCGCGGCCGGCGTGTACTCGCGGAAGGCGTCCAGGCTGATGCCGTAGACCTTCGTGCTGAGGTCGGCGACGACCAGGCGCACGGTCTCCCCGCGCAGGGGCTTCAGGTCCCAGATGACCTTGCGCAGCGTGTGGCCGCCCCTCCCCGTGGCGATGTGCAGAATGGCGTTGTCGCTCGTGCGCACGAGCGCGACGAAGCGCTCCTGGATAGCCTCATCGCCCGCGACCATCAGCTCGGCGAGGTCCTTGGTGATGGTCCAGGCGTCCGAGTAGATCCAGCCCGTGGCGGTCAGCGTGGCGCTCACCCCCGCCGGCCAGCCCGGGTAGTAGCGCTTGAAGGCGGTGTTGAGGTAGCTCACGCCGGTCATGCCGGATGCCGGGTGCCCGGCGGCCAGCGGTTCGTCGCCGATCACCGGCTGGTAGTAGAAGGCATCGGCCACGGTGCCGCCGCTCCCGAAGTGAAAGCGGAGCGTCCGGTCCATGACGCCTGCGCGCAGGCCGACCAGACCCGCGATCTGCGCTGGGCCCAGTTCCGTCGGATAGGACCCATAGGCGCCGGCCACCAGGTTGCCGAAGTCAAGCTCGGCGATCCGGTAGTAGTAGGGGTTGCCCGAGACGTGGCCGCTGATCGCGTAGACCAGTCCGTCCAGCGGCATGATCTCGTTGGCGAGGCCGGCCACCACGGGGGCCGTGTCGTTCAGCCGCTCGCCGACGCTCACCGTGTCGATGAAGGGATCGCTGGTCGGGTGCGTCGCGCTGCTCTGGTGGCGCGTGCCCGTGGTGCCGATGTAGCTGAAGTGCCAGAGGCCGGCGATGAGCTGCAGCGTGGCGCTCTCGTCGTAGAGGCCGTCACTGGCCGCCTGCATCACGGCCGTCGCATTGTGGATGAGCTTCGTGAAGTCGACGAGGGGCGAGCCGACGAAGCGCGCCAGGCCGACGCTCTGACGGCCCGTGTTACCGGTCTGCTTCGTCGTGAGGATCAGGTACCAATTCGTGCCATCGGTGAACACGAACGGGTCACGGGACGCTCCGCCCCAGGCGCTATTGTAGGTAGCCGCGTTGCACCAGGGCGCGCCCGCGGCGTAGGCGCCGCCGTTGGGCGTGTCGTCCATCCCGCACCAGTAGATCGGCGCGTCCCCGTTGAGCACCGTCCAGCTATCGAGGGCGTCACTCACGCAGCCGGCCAAGCCGATCTTCTGGAGCTGGGTGCTGCCGGTCTGATGCGTCACGCCGGCGAAGAACATCAGGTACTTGTAGGCGGACTGCGCCTGGCTGGGAACGCCGTAGTACGGATTGCGCAGAATGAAGGGCGCGTAGACGATGAAGCGCCAGGCGCCCTGCGCGCCGGCGCCCAGGGTGAGCTCGGCCAGCTCCGTCCAGGTGCGCAGGTCCGGGCTTGTGTAGTGCGAGAAGTTGGCGCTGCCCGTCTCGCTCAGCGTGCAGCGGATGCCGATCAGGTGCCAGAGCCCGGTGTCGGTGACGTAGAAGAGCGCGTGGTCGTTCTGCTTTTTGTTCAGCGGACCGATGAGCCAGGGGCCGTTGAAGGTGAAGGCGACGCCATCGCCGGCGGCGCCGGCCACGCCCTCGAGGAGGAGCTCGACCAAGCCCGTGCCGTCGGGCTTGCGCTCCACGACCTTGAAGGTGGCGCCGGCCACGCTGATCGTCTCGCCCACCACCACCCGCGCCGAGGCCTCCGGGCACAAGAAGCGCGGCCCGGTGTCGGCGATCTCGAGCGCGTCCTCGTGGGCGTCGTCGAAGATGCCGACCACCGGGGCGCCGGCGATCACCGCCGGCGTCCCGTGCTCACCCTCTTGGAAGAAGGCGCTGAGGTCCTCGGCGAAGGGCGGCATCGGCTACTTGCCCTTGCCCTTCTTCCCGGTGTCCTTGGGCTCCGACTCGGCCGTTTCGGCACCGGGCGCGATCGTTTCGTCCTCGGCCGGCTTCGTCTCGGCCACGGGCGCGATCGTTTCGTCCTCGGCCGGCTTCGTCTCGGCCGCGGGGGCGGGCTCCGGGGCTGGCCTGATCGGCTCCACCTTGCCCATCTGGAAGAGCACCCTGAAGTCCGTCTCGCTGATGTAGGCCTCCTCGCCCGCGGCGAGAGTGACGCTACTGGCCACCGTCGAGCGGAGCACCTTCACGTGGACCTGGTTCCCAGGCTTCATTGCTTCCTCCTCGCGAGGGCGCGGGCCGCGGATCAGCGGGCGCCCGGATCGGGTTGTGAGCATGGCCGGCTATCCCGGCCCCCACGCGGGGGGCCGGGACCGTCTCCTGCCTACGCGGGCAGCACGCCGGACTTGTGGCGGATCGCGAGCACCGCGTTGATCGTGCCGTTCGTGTGCGTGCCGGTGAGGTTCACGATCGGCCGCACGTAGCGCTTCAGGCCGATGTAGGTGGCCGCGTAGGCCAGGCTCGCCTCGCCGTTCGCGTCCACCTTGCAGATGGTGCCGGTCGTCACGCCGCTGACCGTGGTCGACACGTCGGCGTCGGCCACGTCCGTCCACGTGCTGTTGTCGGTCGACTCCTCGAGCTCCACGGTCACGTAGACCGAGCCGCTGAGGGTGTCCCCCGGCGCGCCGAAGAGCGCGACGAAGGTGCAGCGCTCGTAGCCCAGCATGTCGACGGCCGTCCCCGTGCGATCGGTCGTGCCCCCCGAGAGCAGCGGCACGAGCGGCAGGGTGATCGTCACGTTGCTGAGCAGGTCGCGGATGCGTCCCATGATCGGATCCTTTCTGGCCTGAGGCCCTGCGGGCGGGAGCGCGCCGGGGCCTTCCCGGCGCGCAGCCGCGACCGTTACGTGGTGATCGTGTCCTTCTTCGCGGCGAAGGACTGCTGGCGGCGCAGGGCGATGTCGATGTCCTGCAGCGCGATCACCCGGAGCCCACCGCTCGTCGAGAGCGCGGCGGCGTCGACGTTCAGGTCGAGCACGCCCCAGCTCGCGATGGCGAGGTCCAGGAAGTTGCCGAAGAGGATCGCGCTCAGGTTCGTCCCGGTGCCCTGCGTCAGGTTGCTCGGCACGTTGGTGCTCACACCGACGCGCAGGCCCATCAGCTCGCCGAAGCCCTCGGAGTCGAAGGCGTTCATGATGTAGACCGCCTGGCCGCTCTCCTTCGGCGTGGCCATCATCTTGGCCGCGGCCTTGGGATCGGTCAGGAAGCCGAGCGTGCCGATGTCGGCGTTGTCGATCGCGACCTCCTTGTAGATCGCGACGATCTCCGCCCAGCTCGGCACCGTGCCATTGCCGCCAGCGCCGGTCACGGCGCCGATGCCGGTGGTGTTCAGGATGCCCAGGGGCTCCCCGTTCACGCCCGAGCCGTTGATGCCGACGCGGTCGATCTCGGTCGCGAGCGTCCGGGCCAGGTCGTCGCGCACGAAGGCCTCCACGTCGAGCGAGGCCTGCTTGAGCAGCTTGCGGGTGATAGCGGTGTAGGCGCCGACCGTCTTCGGCCGGAGGTCGAGCTGCCCGAGGGCGGCCTGGCTCTCCGTGGGCGCGACGCCCTCGTTGAGCCAGTAGGCCGTCCCGCTCGCCGTCTGCTTCGGGATCGCGGCGTCCCCGACCAGGCCACCGAGACCGATCGCGCCCATGCGCAGGAGCAGGCTCTTGGCCCGGAGCATGGGGATCATGCCGAGGAGCGTGGTGGCGACCAGGTAGCCGCCGGCCGTGTCCAGGCCGACCTGGAGGTCGCGCTGCTCGGCACGCGGCGAGGGAGCGCGCATCACCTCGATCGGGACCAAGACGCCCTTGGCCTCGATGCCGAACTTCTGGCAGATCGCACGGCCCGCCTCGAACTCGAGGCCGGCTTCCTCGATGTACTTCTGCCCGTACTCCGGCACGTTCTTCGTGGCGGCGAGCCCGCGGATCAGCTTGAGGATCGAGTAGTTCTTCACCTCCTTCGCGCTGAGTCCGATCTCCTTGACGCTCGGGCGATCGAGAGGCTTGGTGGCGATCGCCGTGAGCACGGCCTGGCGGAAGTCCTCGATCGAGGTCCCGTCGGCGATGGCCTTCTGAGCCATCTCGGCGGGCAGCTTGTGGGCATCGACGAGGGCGCTGATTGCCTTGACCCGCTCGCGCTCCTCCAAGACGCCGGCGCCCTTGAGGGCGCTCGGGTCCTGCACGGGCGCAGCGGCGGTGGGAGAAACGACTTCGGGCGGCATCTTGACCTCCTTGGGGATTACCGCCGCCGGCAGGGTGCCGGCGGCACTGCGATCCACGCCGACGGTGATGTCGGCGGGCATGCTGACGAGGGAGACCTCGAGCGGCTCCCAATCCGTGACGCGGTAGACGCTGACCTCGGTGTCACCTTCCTTCTTCACCTCGATCAGCTTCATCGCGTGGATGACGTAGCCGACCGACGTTGACCGACGAATGCGGTCCTCCACGTCGGTCATCATCTCCTCGCCGAGCGCGCTCCGGCTGAAGCGCACGAGGGCGCGGCCCAGCTTCGCGGGACCGTCGATCCAGGCCTTCTCGACAACGCCGATCTGCTCGAAGCTCCAGTGGTCCCTCAGGAGCGGACCGCCGGTATTCAGGCGCTCCAGGCGCACCTCGTTCTTCTTGTGGCCGAGGATCTCCTCGCCCCACCAGCGCGGGCAGGGCACCTCGGAGCTGAAGCTGAGCCCGACGGTGCGGCTCTCGCGGTCCAGCGAGGCGGCGCGGATCTGGAGCGTCCGAGCGAAGGCATTGGTGCCGAAGGTGCGCTGCAGGTCCTCGCCGGAGACGTCCGCCTTGCCGACGAGCTGGGCCCGGCAGGCGGCCAGCGTCTCCGTGTCGCCGGCCTCGAGGCGATCGATCAGCGCCGCCCGACGCTCGCGCTCCTCGGCGGGAAGGCTGCGCAAGGCCTCGGCCGTGAGGCCGAAGCGCGCCGGGATGAGTTGCTGCTCGGTCGGGCGCGGTGGCATTCCTCTGACCTCCAGGTCTTGCATGCTCCTACCGGCGCCGCCGCCGCCAAGCGGCGGGTCGGCGCCTTCCTCTGGGATCGGCTCTTCCTCAGGCGGTTTCGGGCCGTCATCGACGCTTTCGCCGCCGCCGGCCTCAGCTTCGCCGCCGCCATCATCGGCCGCCGAACTGCCCTCGCCGTCGCTGACGTCGATCTTCGCGAGCAGCGCCTCTGCGGCACCCTGGATCGCGGGGCTGTCCGTCGCCACGTCGATGATGGCCTCGAGCGCGGACTTCCAGACGCGGAAGCCGTCGTCAGCGAAGAGCCCCACGGGATAACGCCAGCGGTTCGGATCATCGGCCGGGGTGTTCGTCTCCAGGCCGAGGAAGTAGCGACCCGCCTCATCGGCGAGCAGGGCCTCGAGCGCGGTGGCCGCCGGCGACCAGGGCTCCTCCCGCTCCCCGTCGCCGGCGGCGATGTAAGCGCCGGCGACGGCCTGGCAGCGGGTGTTGAGCTTCAGGCTCACTTGCCCCCCTTGCCATCGCCGAGCAGGACCTGCTCTGCGTTCAGCGTCGGAGAGGGCGGCACGACGCCCAGCTCGGCCATCACCTTCAGCTCGGCAGCGCGCTCGGCCCAGACCTCCTCGGGATCCCGGCCGCGGGCCCGGATCTGCTCGCTC
>VGXI01000093.1 GCA_016873475.1 bacterium
AGGTCGCCGAGCATCGCGAAGGAGGCGGTCACGCCGCCCGTGGTCGGGTGCGTGAGGATCGAGATGAAGGGAATGCGCTTCTCGCGCAGCCGGCCGAGCAGGGCGCTGGTCTTGGCCATCTGCATCAGCGAGAGGATCGACTCCTGCATGCGCGCGCCGCCCGACTGGGAGACGATGATGAGGGGCCGGCCGCTGGCGAGGCTGTCGCCAATGGCGCGGGCGATCTTCTCGCCCACCACCGAGCCCATCGAGCCGCCCATGAAGCGGAAGTCCATCACGGCGACGGTGACCGCATGCCCGCCTACGCTGCCCACGCCCGTGACGACGGCGTCGTCGAGGCCGCTCCTGGCCTGGGCCTCCTTCAGCTTGTCGGCGTAGGCCTCCCCGCCCACCTTGAACTCGAGTGGGTCGAGGCTGGTCAGGCCGACGTGCGTCTCGCGGAAGCTCCCCTCATCGAGCATGAACCCGAGGTAGACCTCCGCCCCCACCCGGAAGTGGTTCTGGCAGTGGCTGCACACCCACAGGCTCTTCTCGAGTTCTTGACGGAAGAGGATCTCCCCGCAACTGGGGCACTTCATCCAGAGGCCGTCGGGGATCTCCTTGCGCGCGAGACGGGGCTGGTTCTTGAGACCCTTCTTGTCGCGCTGCAACCAGGACATGGGCGATACCTCAAGTGGTTTCGGTATAGCTCATCCTTGAGAAGCGACCGGAGTATAGGGAAGCGGCCCGTCCGGGAGCAAGCGGCAAATCCCGGTCGGCGGGGAGCCCATGCAAGTGCCATGCTCAGGCCGGGTTCCCGGCCGGATGCCGAAAGCCGAGGCAGCGCGCCAAGTCCTTGCTTTACAAGGTCCTAACAAGATCCCCGCCCTCCCCGGCCCGCCCCCGGGGGCGGGAGCGCCGCCGAGAGCGCGGCGAGCAGGCGGCCAAAGCCCGCAGCGGCCGCCCGGCCGACCGCCACCACCTCCTCGTGCGAGAGGGGCGGCGCCTCGGCCCCCTCGGGCGGGATCGCGTTCGTGATGCAGGAGAGCGCCACGGCCGGCAGGCCCCAGTCGGCCAGGAGCATCGCCTCGGGGAAGGTCGACATGCTCGCCGCCTGGGCGCCGAGCAGCCGCGCCAGGCGCAGCTCGGCGCGCGTCTCGTAGGCCGGTCCGGGCGCGCAGTTCAGCACGCCGCGGTGCAGCCGAAGCCCTGCCCCGTCCGCGCAGGCGGCCAGGGTTTCCGCGAGGGCCGCATCGAAGAGCGGGCGTCGCGGCGGCCGGCGCGGCGCGCCCGCCAGCGACTGCCCGCGCAGCGGGTCATCGAACTGGAGGCTGAGGATGTCCTCGATCAGCATGAAGTCGCCCGGCGCGAAGGCCGGATCGAGGCCGCCGGCGGCATTCGTGATCAGCAGGCCGCGCAGGCCACAGGCCGCCATCGCCGCCGCGGGCAGGAGCACGCGCGAGTCGCCCAGGCCCTCGTAGCGGTGCAGGCGGCCCGAGAGGAAGAGGAGCGGCGCGCCCGGCCCCTCGGCCAGCCGCAGCTCGCCCGCATGCCCGGCCACGGAGGCGCTGGGCAGGCCGAGGGCGGCGAAGTCCCGCCGCCAGCGCAGCGGAAAACCCTCGGCGGCCGGCCCCAGCCCGCTGCCGAGGATCACCCCCAGCGTGCCGGGCGGCAGATGGAGCGCCGACCAGGTGGGCGCGAGTTCGGCGAGCGCCGCAGCGAGCGCTGGCGGCAGCCCGGACGGCCAGCGAAACTCAAGGGGCATCGGGCGACTCCCGCAGGTGACAGAGCATGATCACGGCGTCCTCACCGTTGTCGGTGTAGTAGCCCCGGCGCAGGAAGAGGCGCTCGAAGCCGCGCGATTCGTAGAGGCGAATGGCCCGCGCGTTGGAGGCCCGCACTTCCAGGCTCACGACGGCGAAGCCGGCCCGCCCCGCCTCGCGGAGCAGCCAGTCCAGCAGGTAGCCCCCCAGGCCCTTTCCCTGCAGCGGCGGGTCGACGGCGAGGTTGAGCAGGTGCATCTCGTCGACGACGATCCAGTTGAAGAGGAAGGCGCGCACGGCGCCGTCCACGCGCACGACGAGGTTCCAGGCGTGCCGCCGAGGCTGGGCCTCCTCGCGCAGCAGGCCTTCGCTCCAGGGCGCGGGGAAGCAGGCCTGCTCGAGGGCCATCACGGCCAGCAGGTGCTCGGGCCGGAAGGGCTCGGCCTCCAGCTCGAGGCCGCGGAAGCGAGCCTTGAAGCCGGCCGGCAGCGCGGGGGCGGGCTCCCTCACGGCGCGCCCTCCGGGTCGGGGGCGCTGCGGCGCGCGCCCGATCCGGGCAGGGTCACCGAGGGCGCGAGCAGGTAGCGCGGCAGCAGGCGGTCGAGGGCGGGGCCGCCGACCAGTTCCGTCGCCTCGCGGGCCAGCCGCGCGAGAGCCACGAGCTGGGCTGCGGCCTCCGGCTCGGGCGCGGCGCCCGGGCCTTCGCCGACATGCTGCAGGGCGGCCGCCGCCGGCCCCGCGAGGGCGGCGGTCGCCAGCGCCTCGGCCAGTTCGCCGAGGGTCGCCAGGCGTTCCTCGCTCGGCTGCCAGGCGCCGGCCGCGAAGCGGGCGATCCAGAGCTCGTCGGCGCGGGCGCGGCGGCTGACGAGCGCGGGCGCGGCGAGCCCGGGATCGGCGGCCAGGCGCGGCAGGGCGAGGCTCGGCAGGGGCGCGAGCGGGATGTCGCGGCCGAAGACGAGCCCCTTCGCCGCGGCGAGACCCACGCGCAGCCCCGTGAAGCTGCCCGGCCCCAGCGTGACGGCCACGCGCCTGAGGCCTGCCCAGTCGCCGCCCGCCTCCGCGCGCAGGCCGGCCAGGCCCTCGCCGAGGAAAGCGAGCTGCTCGCGCGGCTCGCCGCCCAGGCGCGTGAGCAGGCGGCCGTCCGGCAGCTCGAGGCTGAGGAGCCCGTGGCGGGCGCTGACGTCGATGGCGAGGATCATGCAATGCTCGTCCCGGTTGGCGGCTCGTGGACACTCTAGCGCATCCGCCGGCGCGGGCGATCCCCCTTTTCCGCCGCGCGGCCGCGCCTAGGGCCCGGCGCCCACCGCGAGGACGAGATCGCCCGCCCGCCCGCGCTCGACGAGCAGGCCCGGCGCCACGGAGTCGAGCCGGGCCGCGCCGGCCGCCGTCGTCAGCAGCGCGCGGCCCGCCGCGCAGAGCAGCGAGTCCGTGAGCGCGTGCGGGTCCGCGATCGGGTCGGCCAGCCAGCGCCCCGCGTGGAAGAGCACCGCGTTGCGCGGGTCCCAGGTGCCCAGGCCGTAGTTGAGCAGGGGCTCGCCCGCCGGCGTCGCGGCCGCGATCGCGGGCGCCAGCGCGACCACCTCCGCGCTCTGCGGCGCGAGGCCCACGGCGCCGCGCGGCGCGAAGTGCGTGAAGTTGATCGCGAGCGCCACGGCCAGCGCCAGCGCTGCGAGCCCGGCGTTCAGGCGTCCGAGCCAGCCGCGCGGCGCGAGCCAGCGCGCGAGCGCCCAGGCCGCGAGCAGCGCGAGCGCCGGATAGACGTTCAGCACGTAGCGCAGGAACTGGTTGCGCGTGAGGCTCATCAGCGCGAGCGGCAGCAGCGCCCAGACGAGGAGCAAGGCCCCCGCCGCCGAGCGCTCGCGCCGCCAGGCGCGCCAGGCGAGCGCGCCGCCCCCGATCGCAAAGGGCAGCCAGGGCCAGAAGTTGCCGCCGAGCAGCTTCAGGTAGCCGAAGACGAACCAGGGCCCGCGCTCTCCCGGGTCATGCGCCGCGCGGCCGAGGATCAACCAGCCGAAGTGCTCCTGCCAGAAGTCGGCGCCGCCGTGGGCCGCATTCCGCCAGACCCAGAGGCCGAAGAACGCGAGGCCCCCCGATGCGGCGAGCCAGAAGCCACCCGCCGGCCGCCGGCGCGCGGCGAGCAACCAGAGCAAGGCGACAGGCAGCAGCAAGCCGCCGATGGCGCTCTTCGTGAGCAGCGCGCCGCCGAGGGCAAGGCCGAAGGCCGCGAGCCAGAGCGCGCGGCGCCGCGGCGCGGCGACCTGCTCGGCCTGCCAGAGCGCGGCCAGCCCCGCCGTGAAGAAGAAGACGAGGGTCTGGTCGAGCATGCCGCGGCGCGCGTAGTCCATGAAGAAGCCGGGCAGGACGAGGATGAGCCCCGCCGTCAGCCCCGGGTCCGCGAGCGCGCGCGCCGCGCCGTGCCCGGAGGCTGCGGCGCCGCCCGCGCCCGCGAGCAGGCGCCGGCCGAGCGCCGCCGTGAGCAGCACCGTGCCCGTCGCGGCCAGCCCCGTCGCCAGCACGGCCGTGAAGCGCGAGACGCCGAAGAGGCGATAGAGCAGCGCGGTGACCCAAAAGTGCAGGGGCGGGTTGTCGTAGCGCGGCGCGCCGCCGTGGGTGCTCACCCAGCTGCCGCCGGCCGCGAGCTGCTCGACGGCCTTCTGCGCATAGTAGGCGTCGTCGAAGCTGCGCAGGCCGCCGCGGGTCTGGCGGCCGAGGAAACCGGCGAGAGCGAGCAGCGCGAGCGCGAGAAGGGCGGCTTCCCGCGCGCCGATCCGCGGGGGGCGGCTCACGCCGCGCGCCACGGCGCCAGGGCGGCGAGGCGGACCGCCGGCCAGCCGCTGAGCGCGAGCCGCCGCTCGCGCTCGCCCGTGATCGCGAGCGCGATGCGCAGCGCGCCGGCGGGCAAGAAAGCAGCGAGGCGCTCGGCCCACTCCACCATACACACACCGTTTCCTAGCCGCTCATCGAAGAACCCCGCCTCGAGCAGCTCCTCGGCGCCGCCGGTCAGGCGGTAGGCGTCGAAGTGGAAGAGCGGCAGCCGTCCGCCCGCGTACTCGTTCAGCAGCACGAAGCTCGGGCTGTCCACCTCGCCCGCCGGCACGCCGAGGGCCGCGCAGTAGGCGGCGACGAAGAGCGTCTTGCCCGCGCCGAGCGGGCCGTCGAGGGCCAGGCAGTCGCCGGGGCGCGCGCCCGCGGCCAGCGCGGCGGCGATGGCCGCCGTCTGGTCCGGCGAGGCCGCGCGCAGGCTCAGGACTTCGGCTCCAGGATCGCGCAGGGGACGATCACCTCCTCCAGCGAGAGGCCGCCGTGCTGGAAGCTGCCCAGGTAGCGCTGCTCGTATTCGTGGAAGTTGGTCGGATAGACGAAGTAGAAGTTCTCCCGCGCGACGACGTAGCTCTTCGTGCGGCTCTCGGCGGGCAGGCGCCACGCTTCCGGCTTGGTGATGCGGATCGCCTGCTTCTCGTCGCAGCCGAGGTTATCGCCGTACTTGTAGCGGATGCCCGAGCTGGTGTCGCGATTGCCGTGCACCAGGCTCGAGCGCCGGCAGAGCACCGAGCCGTGGTCGCTGGTCACCACCACCGCCGCGCCCTGGCGCGAGAGCACCTTGAGGATGTCGTAGAGCGCCGAGTGGCGGAACCAGGAGCCCATCAGCGTGCGGAAAGCCGCCTCGTCAGGCGCGATCTCCTGGAGGATCTCCGACTGCGAGCGACCATGAGCGAGGATGTCCAGGAAGTTGAAGACCAGGGCGACGACCGGGATGCTCTGGAAGCTGCCGATCTGCCGGTACAGTTCGTTCGCCTCGTTGATCTTGGAGATCTTCGCGTACTTGAGGCCCCGTCCCTCGAGCCCGAGTCGCTTGAGCTGCGCGGCGAGCAGGTCCTTCTCGTAGCGATTCAGGCTCAGCTCCTCGCGCGGGTCCTCGTTCCAGAAGCGCGGGTGGCGGCGCTGGATGTCGTCCGGGAAGAGCCCGGCGAAGATGGCGTTGCGCGCGTAGGGCGTCGCCGTGGGCAGGATCGCGAAGTAGTCCTCGCGCTGGATCGTGTAGAGATCGCGCAGCATCTCCTCGACGACGAGCCACTGGTCCAGGCGCATGCAGTCGATGACGATGAAGACGACCTGCCGGCCGTCGGCGATGAAGGGCGCGACGAGGCGGCCGAAGAGATCCGGGCTGAGGAGCGGGCGCTCGCGCTCGGACTGGCGAACCCAGGTCGGGTAGCGCTGCTCGAACCAGCGGCCGAAGGCGAGGTTGAGGTCGCGACGCAGGTCCTGGTGCGTCTGCTCGAGCCCCGTGCCCGGGTAGCGGTCCAGGCGCAAGTCCCAGTCGGTGAGGAAGCGGTTCACCTCCAGCCAGCGCTGCCAGCTCGCTTGGTCCATGTTCTCGCCGCTGATGCGACCGTACTCGCCGATGTAGTCCTGCGTGAGCTGCCCCTCCTGGATGCGGCGGCCCTCGAAGATGCGCTTGATCGCCGAGAAGATCTGCACCGGGTTGACCGGCTTGACGAGGAAGTCCTGCACCTGCTGGCCGAGGGCCTGGTTCATCAGGCCCTCCTCCTCGCTCTTGGTGATCATGATCACGGGGATGTCGCTGCGGATGCGGCGCAGCTCGAGGAGGGTCTCGAGGCCGTTCTTGCCGGGCATCATCTCGTCGAGGAGGACGAGGTCGTAGGACTCCTGCTCGATGAGGGCGAGCGCGTCGTCGCCGTTGGGCACTCCGGTGACGAGATAGCCCTTCTCCTGCAGGAAGATGATGTGCGGCCTCAGGAGATCGATCTGGTCGTCGGCCCAGAGGATCCGCTGGCGCGGCGGCTGATTCACGGCGCTCCTTTCGCGCGGGACGGCCGGTGCCGGCCTAGATCGGCAGGCGCACGACGAAACATGAACCGTGGCCGGGGTGGCTGTCCAGGAGCTGCAGCCGCCCGCCGTGGTACTCCTCCACCACCCGCCGGCTCAGCGTCAGGCCCAACCCCCAGCCGCCCTTCTTGGACGAGTAGCCCGGCCGGAAGATGCGCCGGCGCACGGAGGGGCTCATGCCGCGTCCGTTGTCGCGCACGTGCAGGTCCACGGTGCGCTCGGTGCCGTTGTAGCTGAGCGATAACGTGATCAAGCCCTGCTCCTTGTCGAGCGCGTCCAGCGCGTTCTTGATCAGGTTCTCGACCACCCACTCGAGCAGCTCGCCGTGGAAGCGCACCAGCGGCACCTCATCGTATTGCTCGCGGATCTCGACGTGCACCTTGTGCTGGGGCAAACGCCGCCGGAAGTAGACCACCGTGCGCTCGACGACCGGCCGCAGGTCGCCGCGCTTGAGGGTCGGCGTGCCGCCGATGTTGTTGAAGCGGGCCGAGACCTTCTGCAGGCGGTCGACATCGCTCGCCATCTCGCGGAAGGCGTCGGCGAAGGCGGCCTGCGTGGCCGGCGGCAGCGAGGCCGTCTCCAGGCGCGACTCGCCGAGCTGGATCCAGCCGAGCAGGCTGGTCAGCGGCGTGCCCATCTGGTGGGCCGTCTCCTTGGCGAGGCCGACCCAGATCGACTCCTGCTCGAAGCGCTTCATCACGAAGAAGCCGAGCACGCCGATCAACGAGAAGACGAGCAGCATGGCGAGCTGGATGGCGATCGCCTTGCCGAGATCGCGGGCGAGGTCGCTCTGGCCGTAGCAGATGCGGCCCTGCACGCGTGCCGGCGAGCCGGGAGAGTAGAAGACGACCGAGGTGCCGCGCGTCTTGAACTCGGCCGCCATGCTCATCAGCGCGGCGACGTGCACGTCCGGCGGCTGCGCCGGGTCGAAGCTGACCAGCTTCTCGAAGCCGTACTCCTTGTAGCTCGGGAAGCCCGTCACCTTCCACCAGCTCGGTCGCCCCTCGTTGTCGACGATGATGATCGGGAAGGGCGCCGTCGTGGAGATCTCGTCCATCAATGTACTGATGCGCTGCTTGTTGCGCAGGATCTCTTCGGTCTCCAGGTAGAGGCCGAGCAGGCGGCTGATCACCTCGGTCGAGAAGTTCGACTCGCGGCGCGCCCGCTCGTTGAGGTGGCGCACGTAGAGCACCGCCACCAGCAGCACCGCCAGGCTGGCGATGAAGACGTACAGCTGCAGCAGGAAGCGAATGCGCTCGCTCGAGAGCGCGAAGCGGCGAGGCAGCGCACACCTCCTGGTGCCGGGCGTCAGGCGCCGAGCCTGGAGCCTAACGGCTGAGGAACTCCTGACCGCCCAGGTAGGGCGCGAGCGCGGCCGGAAGCCGCACCTTGCCCGTGGGCGTCTGTCCGTTCTCGAGCAGGGCGGCGACCAGGCGCGCCAGGGCGACGCCGCTGCCGTTCAGCGTATGCACGAAGGCCGGCTTCTCGCCCGCCGCCGGCCGGAAGCGGATGCCGGCGCGGCGGGCCTGGAAGTCCTCGAAGTTGCTCACCGACGAGACTTCGAGCCAGCGGCCGACGCCGGCGGCCCAGATCTCGATGTCATAGCACTTGGCCGCGGCGAAGGAGAGGTCGCCCGCAGCGAGGCAGATCACGCGATGGGGCACGCCGAGCGCCTGCAGCACGCGCTCGGCCTGGGCGAGCAGGCTCTCCAGCTCGTCGTAGCTCGTCTCCGGCCGCACGAACTTGACCAGCTCCACCTTGTCGAACTGGTGGACGCGCAGGAGCCCGCGCGTGTCCTTGCCGTGGGCGCCCGCCTCGCGGCGGAAGCAGGGCGTGTAGGCGACGAAGTAGCGCGGCAGCGCCTCCGGCTCGAGGATCTCGTCGCGGTAGATGTTCGTGACCGGCACCTCGGCCGTGGGCAGCAGCCAGAGGTCGTCCAGCTCGGCGTGGTACATCTGGTCGGCGCTCTTGGGGAGCTGACCGGTCCCGGTCGCGCTGCCCGAGTTGACGAGCAGGGGCGGCGCCAGCTCCGTGTAGCCGGCCGCGCGGTGCAGGTCGAGCATGAAGTTCACCAGCGCGCGCTGCAAGCGGGCGCCGTCGCCGACGAAGAGCGGGAAGCCGCTGCCCGCCACCTTGGCGCCGCGCGCGAGGTCGAGCAGGCCGAGCGTCTCGGCGATCTCCCAGTGCGGCAGGCGCTCCCAGCCCTCGGCAGGCGGCGGCTCGCCCCAGCTCCGCACGAGGACCGCATCCTCCTCGCCGCCAGGGGACACCGAGGCGTGCGGAATGTTCGGCAGGCGGAGCTGCTCCTCGGCGAGGGCGGCCTCCAGCTCGGCGCTCTTCGCGTCCAGCTCCTTGATGCGCTGGGAGAGGGTGCGCGTCTCGGCGATGGCGGTCGCCGCATCCTGCCCCGCCTGCTTCATGCGGTTGATGTCCTCGCTCGCCTGGTTGCGCCGCGCCTTCAACTCCTCGACCTCGCGCAGGAGCGCGAGCTGCTCGCTGTCCAGGCGGAGCCAGAGATCGAGATCGCCGCTCTCGCGCTTGGCGGCGAGGGCGGCGCGCACTGCGTCCGGGTGCTGCCTGATGAACTTGCGATCGAGCATGGCTGTCCTCCCCCACGCGCTCGGCGGGGCAGTCTAGCACCGGGCGGGCGGAGCGCCAAGGGACTTGCGGGGGCTCAGACGGGCAGCAGCGCGTGCAGCTCCTCGTCGCCGAGGGCGAGCAGCAGCTCGGCCAGCTTCAGGCCCAGGTCCTCGGCCTTGGCGGCCGGCCCCTGGATGGCGTCGCGGATGAAGACCGTGCCGTCGGGGTTGCCGAGGAAACCCTCGACGATCATCGAGTGCGAGTCGAGGGCGGCCCGCACGCCGATCGCCAGCTCCGGGTCGCCGCCCAGGCGGTCGAGGAAGGCGCGCTCGGCCATCGTCTCGAGGCGGCTCGTGCGATCCTCGACGGAGCGCAGCAGCTCCTCGATCTCGGGGTCCTCGCGGCGAGTGATGAAGCCCAGGCAGCCGGCGCCGGGCGCGGGCAGCAGCACGCTCTCGCCGATGATCTCGCTCGCGCGCTCCTGGCTGCCGACCAGCTCCAGGCTCTCGGCGCTGATGACGATCCCGTCCAGGGACTTGCTCGCGAGCTGCTGGATGCGCGTCTCGGCATTGCCGCTCAAGCGCACCAGCTCGACGCCGTTCCCGCGCAGGTGGATGAGGAGCTGCGCGCGCTGACGCAGGTGCGAGTAGCCGAGGCGGGCGCCGGCGGGCAGCTCGTCGATGAGCTGGTAGCGATCGGAGACGAAGGCGTCGAAGGGGGTCAGGCGTTCGGTGACGCCGACCAGGCGGATCGGCGCCGGCAGGCGCACCGGAATCTCCTTGAGCAGGTGGACGACGACGTCCACCTTGCCCTTGGCCAGCGGGCCCTCCAGCGCGCGGATGTGCGCCTCGGGGTCGCCGGACTTGGCCGCCGGCCCGGGCTCGAAGGCCTCCAGCTCGATGTGCAAACCGTCGTGGGCGCTGGCGAGCTGGGTGCGGATGCGCTCGGCGGCGAGGCGCGAGACGCGGCTGTTGTTGATGCCGATGCGCAGATGGTCCATGGGGCGATCCTAGCGGGCGGGCGCGACCGGGTCAAGTAGAGCCGGATTCCTTGCCGCCCCCGCGCCGGGCAGCCCCTAGCGCGCGGCCAACCAGTCGGAAGTAACGGCGACGATGCGCTCGGCGGCGTGGCCGTCCCAGAGCGGGGGCACTTGGTAGGCGCGGCGCGTGTCGTGAAGCGCCGCGCGAGTCGCCGCCCGGATGCGCGCCGGGTCGGTGCCGACGAGCACGTTCGTGCCCAGCGTGCAGGTCACCGGCCGCTCGGTGTTCTCGCGCAGGGTGAGGCAGGGCACGCCGAGCACCGTGGTCTCCTCCTGGATGCCGCCGCTGTCGGTGAGCACGAGGCGCGTGTCCTTCATCAGGCGCAGGAAATCGAGGTAGCCCTGCGGCTCGACCAGGCGCAGGCCGTAGGCGGCCGTGTCGATGCCGTGTGCCTCGAGCATCTTCGCCGTGCGGGGATGCACGGGCCAGAGGAGCGGCATCGCCTCGCCCGCCTCGCGCATGGCGCCCAAGATGCCGGCGAGCTGCGCCGGGTCGTCCACGTTGCTCGGCCGGTGCAGGGTGACGAGCCCGTAGCCGCCGGGCGCGAGGCCCAGGCGCGCGAGCACGTCGCTCGCTTCGGCCTTGCGCAGGTAGAAGTGCAGCGAGTCGATCATTGCGTTGCCGACGAAGTGGATCTTCTCGGCGGCCACGCCCTCGCGCAGCAGGTTGGGCTCGGCTTCGGCGCTGGTCGTGAAGAGCAGGTCCGAGAGGATGTCCGTCACCATGCGGTTGATCTCCTCGGGCATCGCGCGGTCGAAGCTGCGCAGGCCGGCCTCGACGTGGGCCACGGGGATCGTCAGCTTCGCGCAGACAAGGCTGCAGGCGAGCGTGCTGTTGACGTCGCCCACGACCATGACGAGATCGGGCCGGCGCTCCAGCGCGACCCGCTCGAACTCGGTCATGATCAGCGCGGTCTGCGCGGCGTGTGAGCCGCTGCCGACCCCGAGGTAGACGTCCGGGCGCGGCAGCTCGAGGTCCTCGAAAAAGACCTTCGACATGTTGTCGTCGTAGTGCTGGCCGGTGTGGCAGAGCTCCAGGGTGAGCCCGCCACCGGCGGCCGCCCGCACGATGGGCGCCATCTTCATGAAGTTGGGGCGCGCGCCGACGACGCCGAGGACCTTCATGCGCCCGCCTTCCCGCCGCGGCCAAAGCTGGCGTAGGCGAGGCCGGCCTCGGCCATCAGCGCGGGCGTGAAGATGTTGCGGCAATCGACCACGAGCTTGCGCTTGAGGAGCTGCGCCACGCGCTCCAGGTCCAGGACGCGAAACTCGTTCCACTCGGTCACGATGACGAGCGCGTCGGCGCCCTCCAGGCACTCGTAGGTGCCGGCGGCCAGCTCGAGGTCGGGCAGCGCGCGCTTGGCGTTCTCGCCGGCCACGGGATCGAAGGCGCGCACGCGGGCGCCCTTCGCGCGCAGCAGGGCAATGATCTTGAGCGCGGCGGCCTCGCGCACGTCGTCCGTGTTCGGCTTGAAGCTGAGGCCGAGGATGGCCACCTGCATGCCCTTCAGCTTCGCCTCGCCACCGGCGAGCGCCGCCAGCTTCGCCACGGCCCGCAGGGGCTGCCGCTCGTTGGCCGCGATGCTCGCGGCGACCAAACCCATCGGCGCGCCGTGCTGCTTGCCCATCGTGAGCAGGGCCTTGGTATCCTTGGGGAAGCAGGAGCCGCCGAAGCCCGCGCCCGCGTGGAGGAACTTCGCGCCGATGCGCTGGTCCAGGCCCATGCCGCGCGCCACCACCTGCACGTCGGCGCCCA
>VGXI01000094.1 GCA_016873475.1 bacterium
AAAACGTCCCCCTCTCGGGCCTCGGGCGCGTGCTCAAGCGCAGCCTGGACCTCGCCGTGGCGGGGCTCGCCCTCGTCCTGCTCGCGCCGCTCCTGGCCCTCATCGCCCTCGCCGTGCTCGCCGGCGACGGGCGGCCCGTGCTCTACGGCCAGGTCCGCCTGGGCCGCGACGGCCGCCGCTTCACGATCCGCAAGTTCCGCACGATGCGCCGGGACGCCGAGCTCGCCGGGGCTGGCTGGAGCCAGCCGGACGACGCCCGGCGCACGCGGCTGGGCGGCTTCCTGCGCGCGAGCAGCCTGGACGAGCTGCCCCAGCTCTGGAACGTGCTCACGGGCGAGATGAGCCTCGTCGGCCCGCGGCCCGAGCGGCCGGAGTACGCGACCGGTTTTGCGGCGAGCATCCCGCGCTACTTCGAGCGGCACCGGGTGCGCAGCGGCATCACGGGCTGGGCCCAGGTCAACGGGCTGCGCGGCGACACGCCGATCGAGGAGCGCACGCGCTACGACCTCTTCTACGTCGAGAACTGGTCCCTGGCCTTCGACCTGAAGATCCTCTGGCTCACGCTCCGCGCCGTCCTCTCGCGCAAGAACGCCTACTGAGCGGCGGCCATTGGCAGGCGGCCGTCCCTGTGCTAGCCTGCGGCCGGCCGGCGGGTGCGGAGCCCGCCTCGGCCGCCGGCAGCGAGAGGGGGAAGCATGCAGCGCGCACCGGTCGTCATCGGCATTGCGGGGGGCACGGGATCGGGCAAGACGAGCGTGGCCCTCAAGCTCAAGAGCTACTTCACGCACGAGCGGGTGGTGCTCCTGCACCACGACTCCTACTACCACGACAACAGCCACCTGCCCCCGGCGGCGCGCGAGCGGATCAACTACGACCACCCGGAGGCCTTCCAGACCGACCTCCTGATCGAGCACCTCGATCGCCTGCGCGCGGGCGAGACGATCGTCCAGCCGCGCTACGACTACGAGTCCCATTCCCGGCTGGCCGCGGGCACGCCCATCGCGCCGGCGGACATCATCCTGCTCGAGGGCATCCTCGTCCTCGAGCACGAGGCACTGCGCCGGCGGATGGACATCCGCATCTACATCGACGCCGATCCGGACGAGCGCTTCATTCGCCGCCTGCAGCGGGACATCCGCAACCGCGAGCGCACGGTGCACTCGATCATCGAGCAGTACCAGAGCACCGTGCGACCCATGCACCTGCGTTTCGTCGAGCCCTCCAAGCGCTACGCCGACCTCATCGTGCCCGAGGGCGTGCACAACGCGGTGGCCATCGATCTCCTCGTCGCGAAGATCCGCGACGAGCTGGCGCGCCGGAAGGCCGCGGACGCCGCCGCGGAGGGCCGGTCTTGAGTGCGCCGCGCGCCTTCTTCGTCTCCCTGCGCCCGCGCCAGTGGACGAAGAACCTGCTCGTCCTCCTGGGCATCGTCTTCGCCGGGCATGCCGGCGAGCCGGCGCTGCTGGGGCGCAGCCTGGCGGCGACCTTCGTCTTCTGTCTGCTCTCGGGGGCGATCTACCTGTTCAACGACCGCGTCGACCTGGCCAAGGATCGCCTGCACCCGCTCAAGCGCCGGCGGCCGCTGGCGGCGGGGCAGCTGCCGGCGGCCTGGGTGGCGCCGGGCATCGCCCTGCCGCTCGTCCTGGCGCTGGGCGGCGCCGTCTGGCTCGGGCGCAACTTCCTCGCCTGCGCGCTGGTCTTCCTCGCCCTCAACGCGCTCTACACGCTGTGGCTGAAGCACCAGGTGATCCTCGACGCCTTCGGGATCGCCCTCAACTTCGTGCTGCGGGCGGTCGCTGGCGTGGCCGTCCTCGCCCCGCACATCGTCACCGGCTTCGCCGACGGCAACGAGCAGGGCTCGGTGCTCCTGTCCCCCTGGCTCCTCGTCTGTACCTTCTTCGGCGCCCTCTTCCTGGCCTTCGCCAAGCGCCGCAGCGAGCTCGTCGCCCTGGCCGCTCCGGAAGACCACCGGCCCGTGCTCAGCCGCTACAGCGCGGGTCTCCTCGATCAGCTCCTCGGCCTCTCGGCGGGCATCGTGATCCTCGCCTACGCGCTCTACACGCTGTGGCCGAGCACCGTGGCCCGCTACGGCGCCGGCTGGCTGGTCTCCAATCTCTTCGTGACCTTCGGCGTCATGCGCTACCTGTTCCTGACCCAGCGCGCCGAGGGTACGGGCGACCCGTCCGAGATCCTCCTGCGCGACCGGCCCATCTTCGGCGCCGCCCTCGGCTGGCTCCTGCTCGCCCTCTGGACCGCGGGGTTGGGGGGATGAGCCAGGGCGGGAGTAGCCTGCGGGCCCTGGCTCCCGCCAAGCTGAACCTCGGCCTCGAGGTCCAGCGCCGCCGCCCCGACGGCTTCCACGAGATCGAGACGATCTACCAGAGCCTGGACTGGGGGGACCGCCTCGAATTCTCCAAGCTCCCGACCGGCAAGGGTTTGCGGCTCGAAAGGCAGGGCCTGTCGCTGCCCGACGGCCCGGACAACAGCCTGCGGCGGGCCCACGCCCTGCTGGAGAGGGCCTGTCCGGGAGCGATGGGGGGCACCCGCATCCGACTCGACAAGCGCATCCCCCTGGGCGCCGGGCTCGGGGGCGGAAGCAGCGATGGCGCCACCGCCCTCCTCGGGCTCAAGCGCCTCTGGGACCTGGACTTGAGCCCGGCGGCCCTGGCCGGGCTCGCCCTGGAACTGGGCAGCGATGCCCCCTTCTTCCTCCTGGGCGGGACGGCGGTGGGTCGCGGCCGGGGCGAGCGCCTGGAGCCTCTGCCCGCCCTGCGCCAGGGCGCCTTCACCCTGGTCAATCCGGGATTTCCGGTCTCCACCGCCTGGGCCTATGAGCATTTGCGATTGGGCTTGACAGGGAATCCATATCGGGTTAGCATCGAACAAGTTAAGGCATATCTGTCGCGCTTCCCCGCCCCGGGAATGGTGCTCCGCAACCGTCTGGAGGACGTCGTCTTTCCCGCCTATCCGGTGCTCTTCGACATCGTGAAGGCCCTGGAGGAGGCGGGTGCCGTGCACGCGCTCATGAGCGGCAGCGGCGCGACGATCTTCGGCAGCTTTCCGGACCGGGAAGCGGCGGGACGGGCGGGGGCCCTGCTGGCGGCACGCTGGCAGACCTGGGTGGCGGCACCCGGGCCCCAGGGGATCCTGTTCGACTGAACTCGGGCGCAACGGAATCGACTGGCCAGGACAACGACAAGCTGGGAGGAAAGATGGAGATCACCGAGGTCCGCATCTCCCTGCGCAATGACGACAAGCTCAAGGCCTTCGCCAGCGTGACTTTCGACGACTGCTTCGTGGTTCGCGGGCTGAAGATCATCGAAGGCGCGGGCGGCAGTACCTTCGTGGCCATGCCGAGCCGGAAGCGCAATGACGGGACCTACCAGGACATCGCCCATCCCGTCAACAACCAGACCCGACAAAAGATCGAGGCGCGCATCCTCAGCGAGTACGCGAAGGAAGTCGCCCGGTTGGAAGCGGGAGAGGCAAGCTACTCCTCGGGCGACGACCACTAAGGCCGCCGGGCCCGCACTGGGGCGTCGACAAGTGGCAAGTCACAGGTCTTTGGTACCTGCATTCGGAGGTTCGAATCCTCCCGCCCCATCCTCCGTCCGCGCCGACTGCGCGCCGCCCGACCGGCGCGGCGCGCGCCGAGCCCCGCCGATCCAGTGAAAGGCCCATGGATGTTCTCTTCGCGTGAAGACCTCTGCCTGATCACCGGCACCGCCAACCGGCCCCTGGCCGAACGCATCGCGCGCTACGTCGGCCGCAGTCTGACGGAGACGACGATCGCGCGCTTCGCCGACGGCGAAATCTACGCGCACATCCAGGAGAACATCCGCGGCGTCGACGCCTTCATCATCCAGTCGACGCCGGCGCCCGCCGACAACCTCATGGAGCTGCTCATCCTCATCGACGCCTGCAAGCGCGCCAGCGCCCAGCGCGTGACGGCGGTGATCCCCTACCTGGGCTACGCCCGCCAGGACCGCAAGGACAAGCCGCGCGTGGCGATCACGGCCAAGCTCGTCGCCAACCTGATCACCAGCGCTGGCGCGGACCGCGGCCTGACGATGGACCTGCACACGCCGCAGATCCAGGGCTTCTTCGACATCCCCCTCGACCACCTCTTCGCCGCACCCGTGCTGCTCGACTACGTCGAGCGCCTGAAGCTCCAGCGGCCGGTGGTGGTGGCGCCCGACGTCGGCAGCGTCAAGATGGCCCGCGCCTTCGCCAAGCGGCTGAGCGCGGAGCTGGCCGTGGTGGACAAGCGTCGCAGCTCGCCGAACGTCTCCGAGACGATGACCCTGATCGGCGAGGTGGACGGCCGAGACGTCATCATCGTCGACGACCTCATCGACACGGCCGGTACCCTGGCCAACGCGGCCAGCCTCTGCATGGCCCGCGGCGCCCGCTCGGTGCGGGCGGCCGCCACCCACGGCCTCCTCTCGGGCCAGGCCCGCCAGCGCCTGGACGACTCCCCGCTGGAGATCGTGGCGATCACCAACACCCTCGACCGCGACGGCGCCGAGCTGCCGGCGCGGATCGAGATTCTCGACGTCGCCCCCTTGCTGGGGGAGGCGATTCGGCGCATACATAACGCCGAATCCGTCAGCTCACTCTTCGTCTGAACCGCACCCCAAGCTCCGTCTCCGATTCCCGGCCGCCTGCGCCGGGGCGGTGGACCGGGAGGAAGCATGCAGACTCTGGAACTCAAGGCCGCCGCCCGCCCGGGCACCGGCAAGTCCGTCACCCGCAAGCTGCGCGCCCAGGGCACCCTGCCGGCCACCCTCTATGGAGGCGTGGGCGAGGCGCTGAACCTCACCGTGCCCGCTCTCGATTTCGACCTGCTCTACCGCGCCCGCGAAGGCAGCAATTTCATCCTCAATCTCAGCGTGGATGGGGCGGCGCCGGTCCTGAGCATCGTCCGCGAGCGGCAGCGCCACCCGGTGACGGGCCGCGTCATCCACGTCGACTTCCAGCGGATCAGCCTGGACAAGCCGATCCACGTCGAGGTGCCCGTCCACATCGTCGGCGAGTCGCGGGCGATCAAGGACTTCGGCGGCATCCTCGAGCACCTGCTGCGCCGGGTGCAGATCAGCTGCCTGCCGGCCGACATCCCCGACGCCATCGAGGTGGACATCAGCGAGCTGCGCCTGAACGAGTCCGTCCACGTCTCCGACTTGACGGTGCCGAACGTGGAGTTCCTCGCCGAGCCGGCGCGGGCGGTGGCGAGCATCGCGGCGCCGCGCCTGACCAAGGGCGCCGGCGAGACGGCCGCCGCCGAGGGCGCCGAGGGCGAGGGCGCCGATGCGAAGGACGCTGGCAAGGCTTAGGCAGCGCTTCCTCGGGCCCTGCCTGGACTACGCGGAGCTCACCGCCATCGTCATCGGCCTGGGCAACCCGGGTCGCCGCAACGCGGCGACCCGGCACAACCTTGGCTGGCGCGTGGTCGAGCGCTGCGCAGCGGGCGCGCGGCTGGACTTCCAGCCGGGCCGGGGCGACTTCTTCGCCACCCGCTGGCGGCGCCCGGAGGGCGACGCCCTGCTCGTCCTGCCCACGACCTTCATGAACCGCAGCGGCGAGGCCGGCCGCCAGCTCCTCGGGCTGAGCGGCCTGACGCCCGCCCGCTGCCTGGTCGTCGCCGACGACCTGGACCTGCCGCTGGGCCGCCTGCGCCTGCGCGCTCAGGGCGGTCCGGGCGGTCACGGTGGCCTCGTCTCCCTGGCCGCAGCCTGGGGGGAGGCCGCCTTCCCGCGCCTGCGGCTGGGCATCGGGCGGCCGCCTGCCCCGCCGGCGGGCGAGGCCGGCGACGCGGTCACCCACGTCCTGGGCCCCTTCGCGCCGGAGGAAGCGGCGCAGGTGGCGGCGGTGGTGGACGCGGGCGCCGAGGCCGTCGACTGCTTCCTCGCCGAGGGCCTGGAGCGGGCGGCCAGCCGCTTCAACCCCCGCGCGATCGCCTGAAGTCCGGCCCCGGCCGGGCTTTACAGCCGGGGACCGCTCCTGTATATTGAGCCCCCGGGAGCTGCGGCTCCCTTTCCACAACACAGACGATCGCAAATGCCTGGCTGGCCACGCGCCGGCCGCGCCCTGTTTCCGGCGCCCCGCCCGGGGCAGACCGGAGACCGCCAGTCCGAAGGGAGGAAGGCATTGAGGGCCTACGAGTGTCTCTACATCGTCCATCCCGGCGCCGATGGCGCCGAGTTGGAGAAGTCCGCCGCCAAGTTCAGTGAGCTGATCACCGGCAAGGGCGGCGCCGTCCGCAAGACGGACGTCTGGGGCAAGCGCCAGCTCGCCTATCCGATCCAGAAGTTCACCGACGGCAGCTACATCCTGCTGCGCTTCGACGCCGAGCCGGCAACGATCGCCGAGCTCGAGTTCCGCCTGCGCGTGGATGACCGCGTGCTCCGTTACATGACCTGCTACGAGGTGCCCGAGGGTACCGGCCGCAGCGAGGAGCTGATGCAGCTCACCGAGCGCAAGGAGCGCGACCGCCGCGGACGCGGCCGTGGTCCCCGTGGCCGCGGCCCCCGTCCGGGCGGGCGCGGCCCGCGCGATGAGGGTGGGCGCGACGGGCAGGGCGACCAGGAAGCGCCCCGGGCCGCGGCTCGGGATCTGGACGATGACTCCGACGAAGGGGAGGACGACTGATGCCCCGCATCCGCCGCAAGAAGAAGAAGGCACGCAAGTGGACGGGGCGGAAGAAGCCCTGCAAGTTCTGCATCACGCACATCGACGAGGTGGACTACAAGCACCAGGAGCTGCTGGTGCGCTTCGTCAATGACCGCGGCAAGATCGCGCCCCGGCGCATCACCGGTACCTGCGACCGCCACCAGCGCATTCTGGTGACGGGCATCAAGCGGGCTCGCTACATCGCGCTCCTGCCCTACGTGCGCGAGCACTGGCGCTAGGCGGGAAGGAGGACCCGATGGAGATCCTGCTGAAGGAGACCGTGGAGAACCTCGGCAAGCGAGGCGATCGCGTGAACGTGGCCAAGGGCTACTTCCGCAACTACCTGAGCCCGCGCGGGCTCGCGGTGCTCGCCACCGAGGGCAACCTGCGTGCGCTGGCCGAGGAGAGCCGCGTCCGCGCCCGCAAGGACCGCAAGTTCGTGGCGGCCGCCCAGGAGCTGCGCGGCCGCCTCGACGGCCTGCGCCTGGAGTTCAAGGGCCAGATCACGGAGGAGGGCCGGCTCTACGGCTCCGTGAACGCCCAGGCCATCGCCCGCGAGCTGCATGCCCGCGGCTTCGCGATCGAGCCCGGGCAGATCGAGCTCGCCGAGCACCTCAAGGAGCTGGGCGAGCACGCGGTCGTCGTCAAGCTGCACCGCGGCGAGGGCGTGGAAGCGACCCTGCGCGTCACGGTCGCCCCCGAGGAGTAAGGACCAGCGGCTGCGGCGGGGCCGAACGCGGCCCCGCCGCCCGCGTCCCACGCGGCGAGCGGAAGCGGCGAGCGGAAGGAGGAGCTGCGGCGTGGAGCTGCCTGCGAAGATCTTTCGCGAGTACGATATCCGCGGCGTCGTCGGGGAGGACCTCGACGCCGCCGTCTACCGCGCCCTCGGCGGCGCGATCGCTGCGCGCTGGCTGGCCGACGGCGCCCGGGAGGCCGTGGTCGGCCACGACAACCGCCTCCACTCGCCGGAGCTGACGAGCGCCTTCGTCGAAGGGGTCCTCGCCACCGGGCTCGACGTCGTCGAGATCGGCCAGGTGCCGACGCCGGTGCTCTACTTCGCGCAGGCCGTGCTCGGCGAAGGCAAGAACTTCGGCGCCATGGTGACGGCCAGCCACAACCCGCCCCAGTACAACGGCGTCAAGATCGTTTCCGCGGGCCGCGCGCTCTCCGGCGGCGAGATCGCCGCCCTGCGCGGGGCGGCGGCCGGGCCCCTGCCCCAAGGCCGGGGCCGCCGGCGCGCCGAGGACTTCAAGGCGCGCTACCTCGCGCACCTGGCCGGCGACCTGAGGCCCGCGCGCCCCGTCAAAGTCGCCGTCGACTGCGGCAACGGCACCGCCGGCATCGTCGCGCGCCAGCTCTTCACCGCTCTCGGCGCCGAGGCGACCCTGCTCTACGAGGAGCCGGACGGCCGCTTTCCCAACCATCCGGCCGATCCCGTCGTGCCCGAGAACCTGCGCGAACTCGTCCGCACCGTGCGCGAGGGCGGCTACGAGCTCGGGATCGCCTTCGACGGGGACTCGGATCGCCTCGGCGTCGTCGACGAGCGCGGCGAGATCCTCTGGGGGGACCGTCTGCTCGCGCTCTATGCGCGCCGCGTGCTCGCCCGGCATCCCGGCGCGAAGGTCATCTTCGAGGTGAAGTGCTCGCGCGCCCTGGCCGAGGACATCGCGGCCCACGGCGGCGTGCCCGTGCTCTGGAAGACGGGCCACTCGCTGATCAAGGCCAAGCTCAAGGCCGAGGGCGCCCTGCTCGCCGGCGAGATGAGCGGCCACCTCTTCTTCGCCGACCGCTACTTCGGCTACGACGACGCCCTCTACGCGGCCGGCCGCCTGCTCGAGATCGTGGCGGCGGCGGATGCGCCGCTCAGCGGCCTGCTGGCCGGGGCGCCGGTCTACGTCTCGACGCCCGAGATCCGCCGGGCCTGCCCCGACGAGCAGAAGTTCGCGGTCGTCGAGGCCCTGCGCGCGCGCTTCGCCGCCGAGTACACGGTGATCGACATCGACGGCGTGCGCATCGAGTTTCCCGACGGCTGGGGCCTCGTGCGCGCCTCGAACACCGGACCCGTGCTCGTGCTGCGCTTCGAGGCCACGAGCGAGGAGCGGCTGGAGGCGATCCGCGCGCTGGTGCTGGGCGCACTGCGGGAGGAACTGCCCGAGGAGGGAGCCTGATGGCCGCCTGGCTCGTTCTGCTCGCCGGGGGGCGCGGGACGCGCTTCTGGCCGCTGGGCCGCCGGCGCCGGCCAAAGCAGCTGCTGCCCCTGCTCTCTCCGCGCAGCCTGCTCGCCGAGACCTGGGCGCGCGTCGCTCCCCTCGGCAGACCCGAGCGCAGCTTCGTGATCAGCGCCGCCGATCTCGCCCCGGCCTGTCGGCGCGAGCTGCCCGCGCTGCCCCCGGCGCGCGTGATCGGCGAGCCGGCGGGGCGCAACACGGCGGCGGCCGTCGCGCTGGCGACGCTGCTCGCGCTGCGGGAAGATCCCCGCGCCGTGCTCGCCGTCTTTCCCAGCGACCACGTCGTGGCCGACCCGGCCGGCCTGCGCGCCCTCGCCCGGCGCGCGCTGCGCTGCGCGCGCGAGGAGGACGCCTACGTCACCCTCGGCGTCCGCCCGACGCGCGCGGAGACCGGTTACGGCTACCTGGAGCTGGCCGGCGTGGCCTCGGCCGAGACGCCCCAGCGCGCGGTCGCCTTCATCGAGAAACCGGAAGCCGCGCGCGCCGCGGCCTACGCCGCCTCCGGCCGCCATCTCTGGAACAGCGGCATCTTCTTCCTGCCGGCGCGGCGTCTGGCGGAGAGCTTCGCCGCTCTGGCGCCCGCGATCTGGGCGCCTCTGGCCGCTCTGCCGGCCCTGCCGCCAGCGAGCCCGCGCTTTCGCACTGCGCTGCGCGCGGCCTACGCGGAGATCCCGGCGCGCTCCTTCGACGTCGCGATCATGGAGCGCGCGGCAGGGGTGAAGGTCCTGGCGGCCGACATCGGCTGGCGCGACGTCGGTGGCTGGGCCGCCCTCGGCGAGCTGCTGCCCGCCCTGGCGGGCAATCGCGTGCAGGGCGAGCTGGTCGCCCTGGACGCGCGCGACAACATCGTCGTCGATCGGGAGGGGCTGACCGCCTTGCTCGGCGTCGAGAACCTGGTCGTGGTGCGCAGCGGCGGGGCGCTTCTCGTCGCCAACCGCGCGCGCCTGGATGCCCTGCGCGAGCTCGTGGCCCTGCTCGAGGCCCGCGCCGGCGGGCGCTACCTGTAGCCGCTGGAGCGGCATGGAGGTCCCGATGAAGCGAAACGCGCTGCCGCGGCGCTTGCTGCTGCTCACCCTGCTGGCGGGGGCGCTCCTCGCCGGATTCGGCCCCGGCTGCCGGCCCGCCGAGGAGTCGCCCCAGCCGGCGAGCGCCGAGGCGCCCGCGGCCGGCGGCGGCGAGGATGTGCTGGTCCGAGTGGGCGGCGAGCCGATCACGCGGGCGATGTTCGAGGCCGAGATCGAGAAGATCCCGCCCTTCCAGCGGCGCGAGCTGGAGACGCCGCAGGGCAAGCAGCAGTTCCTCGACCGCCTCGTCGAGATGGAGCTGCTCTACCGCGGCGCGCTGGAGGCCGGGCTCGACAAGGACCCGCAGCTGGCCGAGGAGGTCGAGCGCGCGCGCCGGCAGATCCTCATGCGCCACTACTACCGCCTGCGGGTGCAGGACGCGGCCGAGCCGGACTCCGCCGCCATCCAGGCCTACTATGACGGCCACCCGGAGGAGTTCTCCGTGCAGGAGCGCGTCAAGGCGCGCTGGATCCTCTGCGAGACGCGCAAGGCCGCGGTGGCGCTGGCGGGGCGCCTGACCGCCGGCGAGGACTTCGCGGCGCTCGCGCGCAGCGAGAGCAAGGACGCGCCGACCGCCAACGAGGACGGCGACCTCGGCTGGTTCACGCGCGACGGCTACGTGCGCTCGCTCGGCGTCAACACCGACTTCACGAGCCGCGTCTTCGCGCTGGCGCCGGGCCAGGTGAGCGAGCCGTTCGAGCTGGAGAAGAAGGGCTGGGCGCTCGTGCGCCTGGATGAGCGCGAGTCCGCGCGGACGAAGTCGCTGGCCGAGGTGCGCCCGGAGATCGCGCGGCGGCTGGCGCCCCAGGTGCAGGAGGCGCTCTACAACCAGAGGCTGCGGGAACTGCGCGAGCGCTTCGGCGTCGAGCAGGTGGCCGAGCCCTTCACCAGCGCGGCCACTCCCGAGGAGCTCTTTGAGATGGCGCAGTCCGCCCAGGAGCCGCGCGAGCGCATCGAGTACTACGAGCAGATGGTGCGGCGCTTCCCGGACTTCGCCCAGGCCGATCGCGCGCTCTTCATGGTCGGTTTCGTCTACGCGGAGGAGCTGGCGGACACGGTGCAGGCCCGCGCGGCCTTCGAGCGCTTCCTGACGACCTATCCGCAGAGCGACCTCGTCGAGGACGCCCGCTACATGCTGGGCGCCCTCGCCGGCAGGGAGCCCGCCTTCGAAGGCGACTAGGGCTCCCGAGAGGACGAGCGCATGAGCCCCAATCCGGAACGCGGCTCGCTGCGGATGGAGGTCAAGGGCTTCGCCCTCGATGAGGACTCGAAGATCCCCATCCTCCTCCTGCAACCCGCCGGTCGCGAGGAGGTGCTGCCGATCTGGATCGGCCCCGGCGAGGCCTCGGCGATCGCGCTCACGCTCAGCGGCGCCGAGAGCGCGCGCCCGCTCACGCACGACCTCATGCAGCGCCTCCTGCAGGGGCTCGAGGCGAAGCTCCTGCGCACCGAGGTGACGGCACTGGAGGGCAACGTCTTCCTGGGCCGCCTGCTGATCGCCCAGCCGCAGCGGGGCGAGTACCTGGCCATCGACTGCCGGCCGAGCGACGGCATCGCGCTGGCCCTGCGCTGCGGGGCGGAAATCCACGTTGACAAGGGGCTCTTCGAAGCCCAGAAGAAGCGGCTGGGGCCGCCCGCGAAGCCGAGTGCGGGCGAACCCGAAGCCGACGAGGACTGACGAGGGACGAGGACTGCTGCCATGCCCAGCGAAGACCCGCGCCGGGGCCCGGTTCTCGGCGCCTTCCGCCTGGACGAGGAGCGGCCGGCGCTGCCGGCCTCGACCTGGGTGGCCCCCGGCGCCGTCGTCATCGGCCGCGTGCGGCTGGGCGAGCGCAGCAGCGTCTGGTTCGGGGCCGTCCTGCGCGGCGACCTCGACACGATCGCCATCGGCGCGGAGCCGGGG
>VGXI01000095.1 GCA_016873475.1 bacterium
GGGGTCCGGCCCGGACGAGCTGGAGGATGGCCTCCGGCCGATCGATCTCCATCAGCACGGGATAGGGCAGGTCCGCGGCTGCGAAGGCGGCCTCGATGAGTCCGCGGCTCACCGAGCGGCGCGGGTAACTGATCCAGCCGAGCTCGGCGATGGCGGCCGGGGTGGGTCGGGGCCCCAGGCTCGCCAGCAGCTCGGCCGGCGCGACCACGGCGAGGGGGTCGTCGCGGAAGGGGCGGCCCTGCAGCCCCGCGGGCGTCTCGGCGGCGAGCACGAAGGCCAGATCGAGCGTCCCCTCCCGCAGCGCCGCGGTCAGGGCGCGGCTGCCGTCCACGCGCACGGAGATCGCCAGCGCCGGGTGGGCGCGCTTGAAGGCGCGCAGCGGGTCGGGCAGGTGGTAGACGGCCGCCACGTCGACGGCGCCGATGGCCAGGCGCCCGCTCAGCAGTCCGCGCAGCTCGACGATCGCCTGCCGGCCCTCGGCGAAGCGCCGCAGGATGTCCCGCGCGATGGGCAGCAGCAGCTGCCCCGCCGCGCTGAGCTGAAGCTGCCCGCTGCGGCCGGCGGCCGGCCGGTGCAGCAGCGGCTCGCCCAGCTCCTCCTCCAGCGCCTTCAGGGCCTGGCTCACGGCGGACTGGGTGACGAAGAGCCGCCCTGCCGCAGCATGGAAGCTGCCCGCCTCCACGACGGCCAGGAAGCACTCGAGTTGGCGTCTTTCCATGGGCAAGCCCCGATTAGCAGGTCTTATGTTGTCGATTACTACAATGAGTTGGAGTGATTGGTCAAGAGGCGCTATCCTGGCCCTCGTCCCTTTCCGGAGGTGATCCGCAATGAGCACGAGCCCCCGCTCGATCCAGCCCGCCCGCGGCAAGCTGGGCGTTCTCACGCCCGGCATGGGCGCCGTGGCGACCACCTTCTACGCCGGCGTCGAGCTGGCCCGCCGCGGCAAGGGGCGTCCCTTCGGCAGCCTGACGCAGATGGCGCACATCCGCCTGGGCAAGCGCACCGAGAACCGCAGCCCGCTGATCAGGGACTTCGTGCCGCTGGCGGCGATGGAGGACCTCGTCTTCGGGGGTTGGGACATCTTCCCCGACAACGCCTACGAAGCCGCGCTCAAGGCCGGGGTGCTGCCGAACGAGCAGATCGAGGCCGTGAAGGACTTCCTGATCGGCATCAAGCCGATGCCGGCGGTCTTCGACCAGAAGTGGGTGAAGAAGATCGATGGCCCGAACAAGAAGAAAGGCGCGAGCTGGATGGAGCTGGCCGAGCAGCTGCGCGCCGACCTGCGGGCCTTCAAGCAGGAGCACGGCTGCGATCGCCTCGTGATGGTCTGGTGCGCGAGCACGGAGGTCTTCCTCAAGCCCGGCCCGGCGCACGAGAGCATCGCCAGCCTCGAGCAGGCGATGCGGCAGAACGATCCCACGATCGCGCCGAGCATGGTCTACGCCTATGCGGCGATCATGGAGGGCGTGCCCTTCGCCAATGGCGCGCCCAATCTCACGGTCGACATCCCGGCGCTGGTCGAGCTGGCCCGCCGCGAGGGCGTGCCCATCGGCGGCAAGGACTTCAAGACCGGCCAGACCCTGATGAAGACGATCCTCGCGCCCGGCTTCAAGAGCCGCATGCTCGGCGTCAGCGGCTGGTTCAGCACGAACATCCTCGGCAACCGCGACGGCGAGGTGCTGGACGATCCCGACTCCTTCAAGACGAAGGAAGAGAGCAAGCTCTCCGTGCTCGACACCGTCCTGCAGCCGCAGCTCTACCCCGAACTCTACGGCGACCTCTATCACAAGGTCCGCATCAACTACTACCCGCCGCGCGCCGACAACAAGGAGAGCTGGGACAACATCGACATCTTCGGCTGGCTGGGCCTGCCGATGCAGATCAAGGTCAACTTCCTGTGCCGCGACTCCATCCTCGCGGCGCCGATCGTGCTCGACCTCGCGCTCTTCATGGACATGGCGAAGCGGGCCGGCCTGAAGGGTATCCAGGAATGGCTGAGCTTCTACTTCAAGAGCCCGCAGGCGGCCGCCGGCCTCTACCCGGAGCATGACCTGTTCATCCAGCTGATGAAGCTGAAGAACAACCTGCGCCACCTGATGGGCGAGGACCTGATCACCCACCTCGGCACCGAGTACTACGACTAGGCCCTGCGTGCGGCAATCGCAAGGGTGAGAGGGCCCCGGGGGACGACTCCCCGGGGCCTATCCCGTCGTCGCCAGCCGGCCGCCGGACCTTGACGGCCGCTGGCGGGCCCCGCTAGCTTGCGCGCATGGACCGTCGCCGCCTCCACCCGGCCGCCGCCGCCCTGGCGCTGGCCCTTGCTGACGCCCCCGGCCGCGCCGCCGAAGCGCCGCCCCGTATCGTCTTCACCGAGACCAGCCACGACTTCGGCGAGGTCGAAGAGGGCGCGCAGCTCACCCATGTCTTCCGCTTCCGCAACGAGGGCAGCGGCGTGCTCGAAGCGAAGGGCGGCTGAGCCTGCCCGGCCGTGCTGGTCAGCGCGGTGGACGATGCGGCCAGCGGCGGCGAATGGATCCCGGGCCCCGTGCGCCTCGGGCCGGGCGAGGAGGGCGAGGCGCTCGTCACGCTGACGCCGCTCGGCTTCGGCCGCTGGGCGAAGGTGCTCACGGTCGCCAGCAACGATCCCGGCCGACCCAAGACGCGCCTGAGCCTCTCCGCCACGGTCCGCAGTCGCTTTCTCGTCGAGCCGCGGGTGTTCTCCCTCGGCGAGCTGACGGCGGGCACCGACACCCTGCTCGTGGCGACGGTCGCGCCCCGGCCACCGCAGGCCCTGCGCCTGCTCGCGGCCGCGATCAATCCGGCGCCCGGCGCCGATCCGGGCGAGGAGGCGGCGCGTTCCGGGGCGCCGGCGGGGCGGGGCGAGGCCTCGCTCGCCGTGCGCCTCTTGCCGCCGCCCGCGGCCGCTGCCGTCGACAGCGGCGCCTGGCGCGTCGAGATCCGGCTCCTGCCCGAGGCAGCGCCGGGTCCCCTGAACGAGAGGGTCGTGCTGAGCACGGACGACCCGCAGGTGCCGGCCATCGAGCTGGCCGTGCTCGGCGAACTCCTGCCCGGGCTCGCCTGCCCCGCACGGCTGGAGATCGACGCGCGCTACCACGGCATCGGCGCCTCCGGCAGCCTCGAGATCCGCCGCCGCAGCGGCCCGCCCTTCCGGATCACCGCCCTCCACCTCGAGGATCCCTACCTGCGGGCCGAACTCAGCACCCTGACGCCGGGGGAGGTCTACGCCATCACCGTCACGGTGCCGCCGGACATGCCGGCGGGCGTCTACCGCCCCTGGCTGCGCGTGGAGACCGACCGGCCGGATCAGCCCCTGCTGCGCATCCAGACCGAGGTCCGCATCGGCCAGCCGGGGCGCGGCGGGGGCCGCGCGCCCGGCGCCGGGGACTACTAGGCGGGAGTCGCGCGGCGGGAAAGCCGCTCCTGGGGCCGAAAAACGGGCCTTGCGGCCGCATTTCCGCTTCCAATCGCGGCCCGGCGCGCTATGATCGGCGCCGTGACGGAAGCGGCTTGTCCTTCCGCGAAAACGCCAAGGAGACCATTGCAATGGCAGTCAAGAAGACGACGAAGAAAGCAGCCGCGCCCGCGGGGATCAAGCCGCCGACGCGGAACGAAGTCTACCGCAGCGTCGCCGAGAAGACCGGCATGACGCGCAAGGACGTGGTGCTGGTCTGCGACGCGCTGACCGACGTGATGTTGAAGTCCGTCAAGAAGCACGGCACCTTCAATTTCCTCGGCCTCATGAAGATGACCCTCGTGAAGAAGGCCGCCGTCAAGGGCGGCAACCTCATCCGCAATCCCTTCACGGGCGAGATGGTGCCCCAGAAGGCCAAGCCGGCGTCGCGCACCGTGCGCATCCGCCCGCTCAAGGCCGTCAAGGACATGCTCTAGTCTCTCGCCTCGTGCGAGGATGCTGCGACCCCCGGCGCTCCTGAGGCGGTGCCGGGGGTCGTCGTTTCCACCCCGCCGGATCGCGGCTATACTGAGGGCGGCCGTGGAGGTGTCCAATGCGCGCTACGCTGCGCCGACTGGCACTGCTCGTCGTTCTGCCCTTTCTGCCCGGGCCCGCGCGGGGCGAAGCGCCGCCGGCGCCGACGGCCGATCCCACTGCGCGCGAACGCGCGGAGATGGTCCGCCGGCAGATCGAAGCGCGCGGCGTGCGGGATCCGGCGGTCCTGGCCGCGCTGCGGACCGTCCCTCGCCACCGCTTCGTTCCCGCCAGGCTCGCCGACGAGGCCTACGCCGACCATCCCCTGCCGATCGGCGCGGGCCAGACGATCTCCCAGCCCTACATCGTCGCCCTGATGACCGAACTCCTCCGCGTGAGGCCCGGCGATCGCGTCCTCGAGGTGGGGACGGGCTCGGGCTACCAGGCCGCCGTCCTGGCTGCGCTCGGCGTCGAGGTCTACAGCATCGAGATCATCGCGAGCCTCGGCCGCCAGGCCGCCGAGCGCCTGAGCGCCCTGGGCTACGAGCGAGTCCAGGTGCGGATCGGCGACGGCTATCGCGGCTGGCCCGAGGCAGCGCCCTTCGCAGGCATCCTGGTGACGGCGGCGCCGGACCACGTGCCGCAGCCGCTGCTCGACCAGCTTTTGCCCGGCGGCCGCCTCGTGATTCCGGTCGGCGAGGGCATCCAGGAGCTCCAGGTGCACCGCCGGGCGCTCCAGGATGGGCCCACGGGCCCCGTCTTCGAGCGGGAGAGCGTCCTGCCCGTGCGCTTCGTGCCGATGACCGGGGAGGCCGAGCAGCGCTAGGGTCGCGCGGCGGGCGGCCGCCGGCCGAGTAGCGCGGTGGCTTGCGTCCGCGCCGCTGGCGGTCTTATCTATCGAGGCACGACCGCCGACGCGAGGAGGACGACATGTCGCGCTCCCGGCGCATCGCAGTGGCTCTGGCGCTGAGCCTGGCTGCGCTCGGCGCCGCCAAATCCACACCCGAACCGGTCGAGGATGCCGACGTGAAGTACAACGCACTCACCGAGCAAGAAGCCCGGGTGATCCTCCACAAGGGCACGGAGCGCCCGGGCAGCGGCGTCTACGAGGACTTCTGGCAGGCGGGCAGCTACCTCTGCAAGCGCTGCAACGCGCCGCTCTATCGCGCGAGCAGCAAGTTCGACGCCGGCTGCGGTTGGCCGAGCTTCGACGACGAACTCCCCGGCGCCGTCCGCCGAGAAACCGACGCCGACGGCCGGCGCACGGAGATCCTCTGCGCGAACTGCGGCGGGCACCTCGGCCACGTCTTCCTCGGCGAGGGCTTCACGGCCAAGAACACCCGGCACTGCGTCAACTCGCTCTCGCTGCAGTTCGTGCGTGAGGGCGAGGAGCTGCCGCCGGTAATCACGGCGGAGACGCGGGCCCCTTGAAACGCCGCGAACTAGCCCCAATCCGGCAAAGCCGGCGAGCTTCACCGAGCGCATCGCGCCGGTTGCCGAGCAGCTGCGCGCCGCCCTGCTGCCCCTCGTCGACGCCATCACGGTAGGCATCCAGCGGCCGAGCCGGCTGACCCGCGAACTCGGCATCGCCAAGAGCCTCGCGAGCCGCCTGGTCCAGGCGCTTCGCTGCAGCGAGGCCCCCACGGACTACCTGCTCGCGGGCTCGGCAGCGCTCGCCGCCGAGGGCGTCGAGATCGTCCGCCGCGGCCAGCACACGATCTCCACGCTGGCCGAGAGCCATGCCGCGATCGCCGAGGCTCTGGACCTGAACTCCGGGAGAATCCTCCGCCGCGGATGGCGACGGCGCGCGAACGCGCTTCAGAACGAGTCGCGGGCCAACCTGTTGAACTTCCCGGTTCGCCTGCTCGTGCGCGACCAGCCGGCTTACGGTCGCCAGCTCGCTGCGATCTTCGCGCGCCTTGGCTGGGACCCCGAGGAATTCCGCGGCTACCGGAGCCAGATGCTCTACCCGGTACCGATGATCACCATGACCTGGTGGTTCCCGCTGCCGCCGGCCTAGCGTTCGCCCCGAAACCGCGCGAGCTGCTCCTTGAGATAGGCGTCCTCTGGGTTCAGCTCCAGCGCGCGCGTCTCCACCTCGATCGCCTTGGCGGTCTCGCCCCGCCGGAACAGCACCTCGGCGAGGGTGTCGAGGATGTTGCTGTCCTTCGGCTCGAGCGCGACGGCCCGCTGCGCGGCGATGAGCGCCGCCTCGAGGTGGAGGTCGTGGGTGGCCGCGAACCAGGCGAGCGCGTTGAGGGTGCCGGCGTCGGCGTCCGGGCGCTCGACGGTGCGCAGGAGCAGGAGGCCGACGCGCTCGCTCTCGCGCCGCGCACCGGCGGCGTCGCCCTTGGCCTGGAGCCACTCGGAGAAGCGCAGATGCGCCTGCACCAGTCCCTGCGCCTCGTAGAGCGTGAACAGGCGCCGCAGCTCGGCGATGGGCAGCGGGTGGTCCTCGACCCGGATGTCGATGTAGCGCTCGGCGTACTCGGGATAGTCCGGGTGGACGCGCGTCACGAGCAGGGCCGCCGACTGCTGGCCGCGCGAGTCGCCGCCGGCCGCCTGGCCGGCTTCGAGCGCCGCGATCAGGCGGTCGCCCAGCTCCCGGCCCTTGCTCTCGCTGAAGGCCCGCGCCATCTCGGCGACCACGGCCGGGCCGACGAGGATGTTGCCCTGGCAGCTGAAGGAGACGCCCTGGGCGTCTCCCGCCCAGTGGCTGCAGCCGGGACCCGTCCAGGCGGCGACCCCGCCCGTCGCGTCGACGATGGCGAGCTGCCGCAGATCGCGCCCCGCGTCCCGCGCGATCAGCGTGTCGCGCGCGGCGGTGGCGTCCAGACCGGCGGCGAGCAGGCGCAGCCCCTCTGGGCCGAAGGACTCGTTCGACTGGGCCTGGGTGGCGATGGCACCCACGCCGCCCCGGGCCCAGGCCACCCGCGGCCCGACGCCGAAGACCTTCGACTGCACGGCGACGCCCAGCTCGCCCGTTTCCGGGTCGTAGGCGACGATCGAGAAGGTGGCCGCCGCGGGGACGGCGAGGGCGAGCAGGGCGAGGGCGAGAACGAAGCGGCGCATGGCGACCTCCGGGCCTGAGTGCGCCGAGCAGAGCACGGAGTGCCATCTCCTCGCAAGCGATGGTCCGGTTGCTGCGGCACTTCCTGCCAGCTCAGGGTGACTCGCCGGTAGTCGCCGGCAGTACGGTGAAGACCCGACCGCGTCCTGCTCGCGCCCGCGCCGGATCGATGCTCCAGAGCCGGCGCTCCTCATCGAGAACTTCAACGCTCAGCCGGTAGTCGCCGGGGTCGAGCTCGCCGGTGTCCAGGACGAGAGAGATCTCCGCGCGGTCGCCGTGCCCCAGCTGGCTGAGTGTCGTCGCCGCCGAGGCCCGGCCGCGTGCCTGGATGGCGGTTCGCAGTGCGAAGCGATGCTCGCGACCCGGCCCCTGGCCGAGCCCATAGATCTCGCAGACGAGGGCGATCGCCTCGCCCTGCCGGAAGCGGCGGGAAGGCGCGGGGCGTCCGGGTTGCAGCTGCTGGTCACCACCGGTGTCGACGCGGAAGAGCGACAAGTCGCTGATTGCGAGCGAATCGGGTGGGAAGGTGGGGACGCGCAGCGAGTCCTGGTGAATCGCCTCCGCCGGGCCGCCACGGTCGAGGACCTGAACCGTCAGGAGGTAGTCCCCCGGCGACACGCAGCGCTCGATCAGGCCGGTGATCGAGCTCTGCTCCCGCCAGGCAGGCACGGGCAGCTCCCAATCGCGGGAGCTGCTCGCACGGATCCGCCGCTCACGCGGATCGACGAGGGCACAGGCCTCCCGGAATTGCCAGCGGCGATCCCCGGCGACACTGTCGACGAGCGCCGCGAGGCCTTCACCGGGGAAGGCATAGTAGAGGCGAAGCAAAATGCCGCCGCCGCGCTCCTCAGGCGCACGATAGAAGTCCGCGCTGACCGCGATGGGCACGCGCGGTCCGGGCGGCTGGTACTCGTAGCGCTCGAGCTGGGTGCGGTCGCTGGCGTCTTCAGCGCGCGCGAGCATCTCCGCCATCGTGGCTTGGCTCCCCGACAGCGCGAGGAATAGCCCTTCGCGAGACGCATCCATGCCGCTCGGGGTGAAGAGGCCGCTGTTGCTGAAGCTCTGGAAGGCGAAAAGTCGGTCGTCCATCCGCCAGACCTCGACGGGTGGCTGGTAGCCTTCCTCGCTGACATCCGCTTCGCCGATGAGGGCGCCATCCGGTTCACCGCCCAGGACGAGCAAGCGACCGCGTGCGTCGTAATAGGGTGGCTTCGGACTCGCGAAGCGCCGACGGGCCTCGGCGAGGCGTCGCACGTGCTCGAGTCGTCGCTCGTTCTCGGGTGTGGTCGGCACCGGATCGCGTTGCGCCCAGAATGCCGACTGCCAGCCGTCGAGCGCCGCCCAGCTCTTGAGGCGCCCCAGGGCCTCCAGATCCGCCGGCGACAACAGCGCCTCGAGGTCGTTCCAGGTTGCCTGCAGCGCGAGGCGCAGCGAGTCGGGCGCGCCATCGTCCGGGAATGCCGGGTGCACGATCGGCGGCCGGTAGGGCAGGCCCTCCCGCACGGCCAGATTCAGCTCGCGAATGTCCGGTCCGCAGGTGACGCCTGCCAAGACGAGCAGGAGACCCACGCAGCTTCCCACCGCACGCATCCCCAACCTCGTTTCCGGGGCGGGCGAAATCTACCCCGCGCGGTCCGCCGAGGCAAGTGCGACGCGATGATGGCTCGCCGGCCGCGGCGGCCATCGCCTACTTCAGCAGTAGTAAGCGCTGCCTGTCGCGGCGCCCCGCGGCCTCGAGCCGCGCCAGGTAAACGCCCGCCGCGACCTCGCGGCCCGCCGCATCGCGGCCGTCCCAGTCCACCTGCTGACGGCCGGCCGGCTGCAGCCCGTCGACGAGGCTGCGCAGCTCGCGCCCGGCGACGTCGTAGATCGCCAGCCGTGCGCGCCCCGCGGCGGGCAGGTCGAAGGCGATCGTGGTCTTCGGGTTGAAGGGGTTGGGGAAGTTGCCGGCGAGGCCGAAGGCCGCGAGCGGCGTCTCGCCCGGCGCGCCCGTGGTCGTCCAGGGCTCGCCGAAGAAATGCTCGAGGACGAAGTCGACGTTCGTGCGCAGGGCGCCGAAGTCCATCCGGTATGGCCGCCCGGCGAGATAGACGAACCGCCCGCCCTCGGGGCGATGCGAGCCGCCGCCCGGCGGCTGGGCGTGCACGCCGACGCCGCGGGCGCTGCCGAAGCCCGAGGTCACCCGGAAGAGCAGCGTGCTGTTCGGACCCACGGCGGTCGAGAAGACATCGACGAAGCTCTGCGTGCCCGTGAGCGGAATGTTGATGAGCCCGGGGTAGACGGCCAGGTAGTTGCCCAGGGTGCCGCTCCCGTTGAAGGTGATGCCGAGGTAGTTCGCGAGGGCGCCGCTCAGGAAATCCTCGCCCATGCGGCTGATGAGCAGCACGTTGCCGCCCACCTCGAGGTAGGAGAGGATGGGCGTCTCCTGCCATTTGGGCAGATCGCCGTTGAAGTTGTTGCCCACCCAGACGACCGTCGAGTACTGGCCGATCACTTCGGCCGGCACGCTGCCGTGCCCGAGCGGTGGCGGGAGACTCACGGGATAGCCGCCTGCCGGCGCGGGGAAGGTGTCCCAGAAGTCGAACGCGTTGTCGCCCCAGAAGGCGCCGGCCAGGTAGGCGTTCTGGATGTCGGGCGAGTAGGTCGCCCAGTCGACGCCGTTGACCACCAGGATGCCCGCCGCGAAGGTCGGGTTGTTCACCGTGGTCTGCACCTGGCGCAGGATCCAGTGATCGGGGTCGAGCGCGACGCTCTCGACGGTGCCGGCCACGTCGAGCGCGTAGCTCTGGCTGGCCAGGCTGTTCTCGACGGTGAAGTTCGTCACGCCCAGGTCCGTCGTGACCCGCAGCTGGATGGGCATCGTGAACAGGCCCGTGTTCGTCTGGATCTGCTCGACGTCCACCTGCACCCCGCCGGGGATCGCCGTCCAGGCATAGCGGTAGACGGGGAAGTACTCGCCGTAGACCCACTGCTGGAAGAAGGCGTCCAGATCGCGGCCGCTCACGCCCTCGAGCATGTCGCGCAGCTGCTCGGTGGTGGCGCTGCCGCCGCCGTACTGCGCGCGGTAGGCGGCGAGGCCGGCGAAGAAGTCCGCGTCGCCGAGGGCGCCGCGCAGCATGTGGACGATCCAGGCGCCCTTGTCGTAGCTGAGATTGCCGTCGAAGATATTTTCCGTGTAGGGGTTCTCGACGAACACCGTGCCCGGGCCGTAGTAGGCCATGCCGTCCATGTACTGCTGGTAGGCGGCCGCCCCGCCGAGCGACTCGTAATAGACGGCCTCGCCCCAGCTCGCGAAGCCCTCGTTGAGCCAGATGTGGCCGAAGTCCGCGCAGGTGATCTCGTCGCCCCACCACTGGTGGGCGAGCTCGTGGGCGATCACGCTCTGCCACCAGCCGCCCAGGCTCGTGCAGGTCTGGTGCTCCATGCCGCCGCCCCAGGGGAACTGCGCGTGCCCGTACTTCTCGGTCACGAAGGGATACTCGCCGAAGCGCGGCACGAAGGCCTCGAGCATGCCCACGACCTCGGCGTTCGGCCCGGCCGCGTTGCCCACGTCGTCGGGGTAGACGTAGAAGCGCACTTCCATGGGGGCGCCGCCGCCCAGAGGCGTGTACCAGTCCGAATTCACCGCATAGGGGTGGATTGCCAGCGAGACGAGGTAGGGCACGATCGGATAGTTGGAGTACCAGTGGAAGGTCCGCGTGCCGTTGCCGTTGTTCACGTCCGAGATGAGCTTGCCGTTGGAGGCGACGATCAGGTTGCTGGGCACCGTGACCTTGATGCGCATCGTCTCGGCCTTGTCGGTGTTCAGGTCCTTGCAGGGCCACCACTGGCGCGCGCCGAAGGGCTCGCTCAGGGTCCAGATCATCGGCTGGCCCAGGTGGCTGTCCCAGCCGAAGGCCTCGCCGCCTGGGTTGCCCGTGTAGTTCACGACGACCTCGATCTCATCGCCGTTCGCATAGGCATGGTCGAGCGTGACTCTGAGCAGGCCGGCGCTGTGCGTCCAGGCGACGGGCTGGCCGCCCGCCGTGCAGGCGGTGACGGTCATGCCCGTGGCAAGGTCCAGCTCGAGCGTGCTGATCGCGGCGCCCACGACTGTCGCCGTGATGATGTTCGTGCCGGTGAGCGTCTGGGTCGTCGGGTTCAGGTTCAGCGCGAGGTCGTACTGCCGGACATCGTACTGCTCCTGGTTGACGGTGCGCTCGAAGAGCGCCAGGAGCTGCCGCTCGGCGTTGCGCTGCTTGAGTTCGGCCTCGCGGGCGCGGGCGGCGCGGCTCTCCGCGAGCCGGGCCCTGAGGTCGAGGTCGAGGTCGGCCGGCGCGGCGAAGGCCGTGGCGGCGCCGATGAGGGCGCAAGCAAGGGCGACGACGGGCGTGAGCGTACGACGACCGGGCATGGGGACACTCCGGGGCTCGAGGGCGAAGGGCGGTGGCGAAGCACAAACGCGCGGGCCGGAACGCTGCCGTCCCGGCCTCAACGTTGGGATTTCAAGGATAACACATTGCCCTGCTCGTGCGCCAGTTTGTGGCAGGCGCTGCAGAGGGTGACGAGATTCTCGGCCGCGTTCCCGCCGCAGGCTGCGCGCGGCAGCCGACGGCGTCGGCCTCGGCGCCGCGCCGCAGCCTTCGGCCCGCGCGAGCTTCGGGAAGGTTGTGCCGCGGAAATTGTGTCAATCAGGTTCGCTCGGCTTCGCCCGCTGCCGATGGCCATCGTCTCAGCTAGCGTACCGGAGTCGATGCCCGCGGTTGATGCCCAGGGCCG
>VGXI01000096.1 GCA_016873475.1 bacterium
CTACACGGGCGACAAGTCGGCCTGGTCGGTCTACGCGAACGAGCAGTTCGCGCTCGGCTGGGGTCTGAGCGCCCTCGTCGACCTCCACTTCCAGCACAAGCAGTACGACTTCTTCCAGCAGGCCACGGGCAACTTCCAGGGCGCCCTGCGCAACCGCTACCAGGTCGACTACGACTTCTTCAACCCGAAGGGCGGCCTCTTCTGGCAGGCGCCGGGGACGCCGCTGGGCGGCGAACTGGGGCTCTACGGCCACTTCGGCATCGCCCACCGCGAGCCGGCCGACAGCGAGCTCTTCGACACCTGGTCCGGGCCCGACGATCTCGGCGCGCAGCCCCTCTTCGGCACGGCGACGCCGATCTACGCCGGCGGCGAGCTGCAGTACGTCTACTGGACCGATCCCCGGGTGGAGGCCGAGTTCGTGCGCAACTACGAGGCCGGATTCACCTGGCGCGGCGCCTCGCTCTCGCTGGCCCTGAACGGCTACCTGATGGAGTTCCAGAACGAGGTCGTCGACTACGGGGCCCTCGACGCGGACGGCCAGGGCGTGCGCGGCAACGCCGACCAGACCCTGCACCGCGGCCTCGAGCTGGGCGCGACCGGCCTCCTCTCGGCCCTGCCCGCCCTCGCCGAGCTGCCGGGCACCCATCGGCTCGACGTCGCCTTCGCCCGCTCCTGGGACAAGTTCGAGCGTTTCTCCTTCTACGAGGCGGACGGCACGCGCCTGAACCTCTCCGGCAACCCGCTCGCCGGCGTGCCCGCTCACCTCGCCAGGATCGGCCTGGACTCGGACTGGGGGCCGCTCGCCAGCCGCTTCTCGCTGCGCAGCGCGGGCCGGCAGTACCTGGACGTGAGCGGCCGGGCCGAGCGCCGGATCGACGGCTACCGGGTGCTCGACATCGCCTTCGCGCTGCGGCCCGCCGCGCTCGGCCTTCCCTCCCTGGCCGGCAGCGAGATCGAGCTGAAGCTCTACAACGCGCTCGATGTCGAGTACGAGACCTGGGGCTACTACGACGGCTGGGGCGACGGGAACTACAAGGTGCCGGCGGCGAAGAGCCACTTCCTGCTGGGGGTGCGCTACGACTTCTGAGCCCTGGCATCCCGCCGGCCTCGCGCGCACGCTGTTTCCGAAGCAGGGCCGGCGGGCGGTCGTGCTCTGCGACGGCCCGCCGCCGCCCTACGCGGTGCTCGACCACTGGCTCGCCGAGGCGGACGTCTTCATCTGCGCCGATGCGGCCGGCCGCCCCTACGAGCGCCTGCCGCGCCTGCCCGACCTGATCATCGGCGACTTCGACGCCCTGCGCCGCGACGAGACCGCCCGGATCGCGGCCGACGAGTCCGGCGGCACGGTGGACGGCCTGCCGGCCCTCCACGTGGCCGAGCAGGAGAGCACGGACTCGGAGAAGGCCCTGCTCTGGGCGCTCAAGCGCTTCTTCGCCGAGGCCGTCCTCCTGGGCGCCACCGGCGCCCGCCTCGATCACAGCTTCTTCAACGTGTCGCTGGTCGAGCGCTTCGCCGACCGGATGAGCCTGTGCATCGCCGACGAGTTCAGCGTGACGATCCGCCTCGCGCCGCACTCCTTCACGCACTGGCCGCTGCCGGTCGGCACCGGCTTCTCGCTGATTCCCCTCGCCAGCCCGGTCAGCGACGTGAACCTGGCCGGCGCGGCCTACCCGCTCCACGACGCGCGCCTGGCGCCGGGCGGGCCGGCCACGGTGTCGAATCGCGTCGTCGCGCCGCCGCTCGGCGTGCGCGTGGGCCGCGGGTCCCTGCTGCTCAGCGTCTCGCTCCTGCGCGACCGCGACCGCCGCTGGAGCTGACGCCGTGACCGGCGCCGCCCTCGCCGTCTACGCACTCTTCCTCGCTTTCGTGGTGGGGCGCTACTTCCGGCCGCGCGTGGAGGACGAGAGCGACTACTTGCTCGCCGGGCGCACGCTCACCTTGCCCGCCTTCGTCGCCTCGACGGTCTCGAGCTGGTACGGCGGCGTGCTCGGGGTCGCCGAGTACAGCTACCGCTTCGGCCTTGCCAACTGGGTCGTCTTCGGCGTGCCCTACTACCTCTACGCGCTCGTCTTCGCGCTCTTCCTCGCGGGGCGGGCGCGGCGCTCGCCCGCGCTGACGATCCCCGACCAGCTGCGCGCGCGCTACGGGCCGGCGGTGGCGCTGACCGGCAGCGTCGTCCTCTTCGTGATGACGGCCCCCGCCGCCTACGTGCTCGCCCTCGGCGTCATCCTCGGCCAGCTCACGGGTCTGCCCTTGCTGCCCGCGCTGCTCGTCGGCGCCGCCCTCACGCTGATCGAGATCTACCGGGGCGGCATGCGCGGCGTGATCTTCACGGACAAGGTCCAGTTCGCGCTGATGTTCCTGGGCTTCGGGCTGCTCGTGCCGGCGGCGATGCAGCACTACGGCGGCCCGGGCTGGCTCGCCGCCCGGCTGCCGGCCGGCCACCTCAGCCTCACGGGCGGGCAGGGCCTGCAGGCGGTGCTCGTCTGGTACTTCATCGCGAGCGCCACGCTCGTCGAGCCGGTCTTCTACCAGCGCTGCTTCGCGGCGAAGGACGAGCGGACGGCGCGGCGCGGGTTGCTCGTCTCGATCGGCTTCTGGCTGCTCTTCGACTGCCTGACCACGTTGAGCGGCCTCTACGCGCGCGCTGCGCTGCCGGGCCTCGACGCGCCGGGCGGTCCCGGCGCCGGGGCGGCCTACTCGGCGCTGGCGAGTGAGGTGCTGCCGCCGGTCGCCCAGGCGCTCTTCACGGTGGGCCTGCTCGCCACGGTGATGAGCACGATCGACAGCTACGCCTTCGTGGCGGCCGTCACCTGCGGCCGGGACATCTGCTGGCGCCTTGCCGGCAGCCGCGGCAGCGCCACGCGCTACAGCCGCTTCGGCATGCTCGTGACAGCCGGCGCGAGCCTGGGACTCGCCCTCTGGCGGGAGTCGATCGTCGGCCTCTGGCATGACCTGGGCAGCATCGGCACGCCCGTGCTGCTCTTCCCGCTGGCGTTGAGCTTCCGCGCGTGCCCGCCCCGCGCCGGCTGGATCCTGGCGGCGATGCTCGCGGGCGGCGGGATCAGTCTCGCCTGGGTGATCGTCCAGGCCGCGACGGGCGGCTATCCCCTCGGCCTGCGCCCGATCTTTCCCGGCCTTGCCCTCAGCGGGCTGCTCAGCGCGATTGCCCTGCGGCGGGGAGCGCCGTCAGGTTGACGGCGCCCTGCTCCCAGTTCGCGGGGCGGCGCCAGAAGTCGAGGCTCTCGGCGAGGAAATCCTGCGCGGCGAGCGCGGCGGCGGCCGTGAGGGGATCGGGTTCGCCGGGGTGGGGCGACCACTGCGCATGGCCCTCGCGCAGCGCGAGCCAGGAGCCCGGCAGCTCGCTGCGGCCCCGGCTGCGGTAGCGGCGGAGCTCCAGGCCGCTGGGCTCCTCGGCGATGCGCAGGAGGAGCTGCAGCTCGCAGCTGCGCCGCTCCTGGCCGTCGGCCTCGGTCAGCAGGACGATCCGCTCGACGCTGACCAGGAGCCGCAGGGCCCGCCGGCGCGAGATCCCGCCCGTTTCGAAGCCGAAGTCCTGGAGCACGCGGGCGAGACTCTCGCGCAGGCGGGGGCCGGGATCCGCGTAGGGCAGCGGCCGCAGCGCCTCCTGGAGCGGCAGCGCGGGCGCGCGCAGCTCCCAGCGCAGGGGGCTGAAGCTGCCGAAGCGCTCCGCCGCCGGCAGCTCCACCTGATCGAAGCGCAGCGCCGGCAGGCGCTCGGCGCGCTCGAGGTACTCCAGGCGCAGCAGACTGAGCTGCTCCGGGTCGAGCCCGGGCGCGGAGGCCGGGCGACAGCCGAGGGCGGCCAGCAGCAGGCTGGCCGCCAGTGCGCGCGCGAGGGAGGGCATGCCCTGATTATCGCGCCCCAGGGGGGGCAGGGTCCAGCCCCGGCGAGGCCCCGCGCGCCGGCCGCGCTAGTCGCCGGCCGCGAGCGCACGCCGCAGCGGCCCGGCCGCCGGCTCCCAGTTGCCCTTGAGCTGGTTCTGTCCGCCCACGAAGGCCAGGTAGCTGTACTTGCCGTAGTGCGGCACCTTGCTCGCGATCGCCCGCAGCTCGCCCGGGCTGTCGGCGAGCACGGCTAGGTAGCCCCCGCCCGCCCCGCGCTTGCCCGCGTAGACGAGGGCGTGCTTGCCCGGCTCGAAGCGCTGGCCCTGGAAGACCGTGAAGAAGGGCGTGCGCTGGAGCCCGGGCGCCGGCTCGCCGATCGCCGCCGGCGGCGGCGCCGTCCCCAGCCAGACGACCGTGCGCGCCTGGGTCAGCGCCGCCTCGGCGCCCGCCGCCTCGAGCAGGCGCGGCTCGCCCTCGACGAAGGCGGCGGCGAACTCGCGCGCGGCGCCGGCCAGCTCGGGGCTGAGCCCGGGCTCGAGCAGGAAGAGCGGGTCCTCGTCGGCGAGGACGAGGCTGAGCGTCGCCTCCATCTCCTCGTCGTAGAGGCGCCGGAAGACGTGGCAGTCGGGATCGACCGCCAGGCTCGTGGGCGGCGAGGCGAGGCGGCGTTCGAAGGGCAGGCGCGCGGCGGCCGTCTGCACGGTGAAGTCCTCGGGGCCGGCGGCCGTCGTCACGCGCAGGGGCACGCTGAGGATGAGCGGGGCTCCCGTCTGCAGGAGTTCGCCGCGCAGGAGCCAGCCGGCGCCGTCCTTGACGACGGCGACCGCGCCCAGCGCGAGTTGGGCCGCGCCCGGCGCCTCGATCCACTGGCGGCGCTCGTCCTCCAGGGCGCCCGGCGCCAGCTGGCCCGCGGTCTCGATGGCGCGGAAGAAGTCCGCCCAGGTCGCGGCCTGCCACTGCTTCTCGGCGACGATCTGCCGCAGGGCAGCGCGGAAGGCCACCCGCCCGACGCGCTCCTCGAGCATGTGGTAGATGAACAGGCTCTTGCCGTAGCCGACCGCGCGCGTCGCCATGTCGTGGCGGCTGACGAACTCGCTGAGCGGGAAGTCGCGGCCGTCCCGGGTGTAGTGCGTGTAGTCCTTGAGCGTGGAGCGGCGGTACTGGCGCGCGGCCTCGGCCGACTCCTGCTCCTTGTAGAGGTAGTCGGCCGTGTAGCTGGTCAGCCCCTCGCACCAATTGCCGCCCTCGCCGACGAAGACCGAGTTGCCCCACCAGTTGTGCGCGATCTCGTGGCCGAGGCTGGTCGACTTGATGAAGGGCAGGCGCAGCACCTGCTGGCCGAGCAGCGTCCAGGAGGGCATGCCGTAGCCGGTGGGGAAGAAGTTCTCGACGACGGCGAACTTGGCGAAGGGATAGGGGCCGAGGAAGGACTCGTACAGATCGAGGTAGCCGGCGCAGGCCTCGAGATAGCCCGCGGCCAGGCTCGAGTCCTCGGGGAAGAAGTAGGTCTCGATCAGCGTGTCGCCATGGCTGAGCGCGTCCACCCGGAAGCGATTGGCGACGAGATCCAGGCCCTCGCTCGGGAAGGGCGCGTCCCAGCAGGTCTCGCGCCGGCCGGCGGCGCTGACGTCGCGAAGGCAGCGCCCCATGGCCAGGCTGCGCCAGCCCTCCGGCAGGACGACCGTCAGCCGGTGCTGGCTCGCGCCCGCGTCGACGAGCGGGTACCAACCGGCGCCGCCCGCGAGGTAGACGCCCGCCTCGCCCACCGTCGCCCGGATCTCGGCGCCGACGCGCTCACGGCTGAAGACCGTGCCGCTCACGTCCTGGAAGAGCTCGCCCGTCCAGCGGAGCCGCCACTCGGCGCTCGCTTCGCCGCCCCTGCGTTCGAGACGCCAGCGCCGGAGCCCCTCCCCGAGGCTGCTGTCCGCGGGCAGCTCGCTGAGCGCGAGCGCCGGATCGTCGGCGCGCGGCAGGAGCGCCTCGTGCAGGCCGAACTCGAGCCGGGCGACGGGGGCCGCCAGGCGGAGCGTGTCCACGGCGCTCAGGCGATGGCTGGCCGGATCGAGCTCGACGCGCAGGGCGTGGGCGAGCACGCTGGCCTGAGCGCCGGCGGAAAGGGGCAGGCAGGACAGGGCGAGGATCAGGGTGAGCGGGCGTCCCATGGGCAACCTCGATCGGCGAGTGGAATGGCAGCAAGCTAGCGCAGGCGGGCCGCCCGGGAAAGGCCGCAGGTCCGGCGGCAGGGGTGGTCACGGGGAAACGCAGAAGTGGCTCCTGTTACCAGGAATGATTCGCAAAATATCCCCTTGCTCCACCCGGATTCCCTGTTACTTTCTCGCTACTTCCAAGAATGGTTCCTGATTATGCGAAAGACCCAGCAGCGCCAGGCCATCCTCAGCTTCCTGAAGGGAACGCGGGAGCACCCGACCGCCGAGCAGACCCATGCGGCAGTGCGCCAGGATGTGCCCAGCATCAGCCTGGGAACCGTCTACCGCAACCTCGGCAAGCTCGTCGACGAGGGTCTCGTGCGCGCGCTGCCGGCCGGTCCGCAGGGACGGCGCTACGACGCAGTCCTGGAGCCGCACCACCACTTCTTCTGCATCCGCTGCGGCAAGGTGGAGGACGTCTACCCGGGCCTGCCCTCGACGGTGAAGGAGGCCATGATCCGGAGCGTCGATCGGGAAGTGAGCCAGTTCAGACTGCAGTTCTTCGGTCTCTGCGAGGACTGCGCGCAGCCAGCCAACCAGGAACGTGAGGTGAACAAGCGATGATGAGCGAGCCCAAGCTCCCCGTGCAGGTCGGCCAGCAGGCCCCGGACTTCAAGGCGGTGGCCGTGATGCCGGACAACACCTTCAAGGACGACTTCAAGCTGTCCGACTACCGCGGCAAGTACGTGGTGCTCTACTTCTATCCCCTGGACTTCACCTTCGTCTGCCCGACGGAGATCCTCGAGTTCAACCCCCAGCTCCCCAAGTTCAAGGCGAAGGGCGTCGAGCTGATCGGCGTCTCGATCGACAGCCAGTTCAGCCACTGGGCCTGGAAGAACACGCCCGTGGAGCAGGGCGGCATCGGCAACATCCAGTACCCGCTGGTCGCCGACCTCAACAAGACGGTCAGCCAGGATTACGGCGTCCTGCTGCCGGGCGGGGTCGCCCTGCGCGGCACCTTCCTCATCGACAAGGCCGGGGTCGTACAGCACGCGACGATCAACAACCTGGGCCTGGGCCGCAACATCGACGAGACCCTGCGCATGGTCGACGCGCTCCAGCACCTGGAGAAGTACGGCGAGGTCTGCCCCGCCGGCTGGACCGAGGGCGACGAGGCGATGAAGCCCACGTCCAAGGGCGTCGCCGACTACCTGACCAAGCACGGCAAGTAGACGCCGCATTGACCGCTCGCAGAGCCCGCCCGGCTGCTGCCGGGCGGGCTTTTCGTTGAATCCCGGCCGACGGCGGTCTAGGCTCGCCCTCCAGCGCTGGAGGGATCCGATGCCCCGCTCTCACCGCGCCGGCCTGGCGCTCCTCCTCACGTTCCTCGGCCTCGCCTGCGGGCGCCGCGAGCCCGAGCGCATCCACTTCTATGCCGCCGCCAGCGCGACCGACGCGGTGAGCGAGATCGCCACCGCCTGGGAGGCGGACGGCGGCAAGCCGCCGCTGCTGCCCGTCTTCGCGAGCAGTTCGACCCTCGCGCGCCAGATCCGCGACGGCGCCCCGGCCCAGCTCTTCCTCAGCGCGAGCGAGCAGTGGCTGGACTACCTCGTCCGCGAAACGGAGCGCGTGCGCTCGGACAGCCGGCTCGATCTCCTCTCCAATCAGCTCGTGCTCGTCGTGCCGCCGGGCAATCCCGCCGGCATCCAGAGCCCGGCCGACCTGACCAAGAAGATCGACGGCATCGCCATCGGCGATCCGGAGCAGGTGCCAGCGGGCATCTACGCGGTGGCCTGGCTGAAGGCGGCCGGCATCTGGCACCCGGTGAAGCGCGAGCTGCACCCCGCCAAGGACGTGCGCGCCGCGCTCGCTCACGTCGAGCAGGGCAAGGTCGACGCGGGCATCGTCTACCTCACGGACGCCAAGGTCGGCAACGTCGAGGTGGTGGCCCAGCTCGACGGTCGCCTGGCCCCGCCCATCCGCTATCCGCTCGCGCTCATCGAGCCCGCGGACGCGGACGCGGAGTTGGCGCCCGCCGCCCTCAGCTTCTACCGCTATCTGACCAGCCCGCGGGCCGCCGCGATCTTCCGCAAGCACGGCTTCATCACCTTGACGGACGGCCGGTGATCGCCGCCGCCTGACTGGCCTTGGCGCGCCCCCCGCCCGGACCGCGCCGCCGGCCCGGCCCTCTATTGACGCTCCCCGCACGAAGCTCTACTGTGGGTCCGAATTCCGGCGGCAGCGACGCCGGCGGGCAACGGGATCCTTCAAGGAGATGGCGATGACTTTCCAGGAGAAGCTGGCCGCTCTGCTGGCCAGCCGCGGCAAGGCTGTGCACGACAACCTTCCCCGCCCCGAGTTGATCCGCGCCGCCCTCGCGCACGGCGAGGCCGTCGCCGCCAAGTGCGGCGCCCTGGTCACCTGGACACCCCCGGAGTCCACCGGGCGCAGCCCGAAGGACACGGTCATGGTCCGCCGGCCCGAGAGCGAGAAGACGATCGACTGGAGCGCGGCGAACAACATCCCGCTCGCGCCGGAGACCATGGACATGGTGCTCGAGGACGCCCTCGCCGTCTTCGGGCGCCTGCCGCGGATCTACAAGATCGACCGCCTGGTCGGGGCCGATCCCGCCTACACGCTGCCCGTGCAGATGGTGAGCAGCCACGCCCTGCACGCGGTCTTCATCGACAACATGTTCCGGCCCTGGTCGGACGCCGAGGTGAAACGGAGCATCTTCAAGGACAAGCCCTTCACGCTCATCACGCTGCCTTACGAGAAGCTGGATCCCAAGCGCTACGCGGGTCGCCTGCGCGAGGACCCGCGTCTGGGCCACACCTCGACGATGGTCGTCGCCATGGACTTCGACCGCCGCCTCGGCGTCGTCTACGGCTCGGCCTACTGCGGCAGCAACAAGAAGCTCATCTTCACGGTGATGAACTACCTCCTGCCGCCGGCCGGGATTCTGCCCCTGCACTGCAGCGCCAACGAGGGGCCGGCCGGTGACAGCGCGCTGCTCCTCGGCCTCTCGGGCACGGGCAAGACCACCCTCTCCGCCGATGCCACGCGCGCTCTGCTCGGCGACGACGAGCACGGCTGGAGCGAGAGTGGCATCGCCAACTTCGAGTACGGCTGCTACGCGAAGCTGATCGACCTCGACCCGGCGAAGGAGCCGGAAATCTACAGGGCCTGCTTCCACGAAGCGAAGGTGGAGGAGCACGGTGCCGTCATCGAGAACACGATGATGTGGCCCGACGGCAGCTTCGACCTCTACGACGCCCGCCTCACTCCCAACAGCCGCGGCAGCTATCCGCTCCGCTACCTCAGCAACATCAAGCCCAGCTCGATGGCCGGGCATCCGAAGACGATCCTCTTCCTCACCGCCGACGCCAACGGCGTCATCCCGCCGGTGAGCAAGCTCACCCGCGAGCAGGCCATGCTCTGGTTCCTGATGGGCTACACGAGCAAGCTGGCCGGCACGGAGACGGGCATCGTCGATCCGGTGAGCACCTTCTCGCGCTTCTTCGGCGCCCCCTTCATGCCGCGCAACCCGGACGACTACGCGTCCATGCTGGGCCGCAAGCTCGATCAGTACGGCACGCGGGTCTACCTCATCAACACGGGCTGGTCGGGCGGGCCCTACGGCGAGGGACAGCGCATGGACATCAACCTCACCCGACGCATGGTCAACGCCGCGCTCGCGGGCGAACTCGACGACCTGGAGTACGACGCCGATCCGATCTTCAAGGTGCTGGTGCCCCGGAGTTGCCCCGGCGTGTCCGATCCCGCCATGCTGCACCCGGCCAACACCTGGAAGGACAAGGCGGCCTTCACGGCCCGCGCGCAGAAGCTCGCCGGCGAGTTCGCCGCCCAGTTCGACAAGGCCTACGGCGACAAGGGCATCGATCCCGCCGTCGCCGCGGCCTGCCCCGGCCGCTAGGGCCCCGTTGACGGGGGCGGCGGCCCCCGCTAGACTCGCGGCCGGCTTCCCTCCGGGAGCCGGCCGTTTTCACGCCGAGGTGGACCTTGCCGCGCCGGCCACTCCTGCTCCTTTGCCTGATCGCCATGGCCGGTCTCGCCGCGCCGCGCGGCGCTCGCGGCGAGAATGACGGCGCTCTGCTCGTGCCCCCGGATCCCCTGCGTTCGACCGTCGGCCTCGGCTTCGGCGTGCTCGCGCTCGCCGATGCCGAGTACGCGGACTTCTTCGACCGGAGCGAACTGAACACCTGGAGCCTGCGCTACGACTACCGCGTCTGGGGCCCTCTGCGCCTGGGCGCGGCGATCTGCGCGAGCGACAAGAGCGAGGTCCAGCGCGAGGTCTCCCTCGGCAGCGGCAACTACCCGGTGCGCTATCGCTTCACCGCCTTCACCGGGCTGGGCGAGCTGTTCGTGCGCAGTCAGCTGCCCCGTTTGGGTCGCCTCTATCCGCAGGCCAGCGCGGGCCTCCTGGTGAGCCGCATTCGCGCCGAGAGCAGCGGCTACAGCCAGGGCTACGAGGCCGGCTGGGAGGACTACCGGCCCATCAGCGAGCTGGTGCGCTACGGCCACGGCTGGCGAGCGGCGGTCGGCGCGCAGTGGCTCCTCTGGGCCAACGTGGCGCTCTTCGTCGAGGCCAGTCGGCAGGAACTCGACCGCTACGACGCGCCCAGCGACCGCGACCCGCCCGTGGGTAGCTTCAGCCACAGCGGCGAGCGCCTCGAAATCGGCCTCCTCCAGCGCTTCTAGGCTGGGGTCGCGCGCCACGCCTGGCGATCCCCGGCCGCACCTGTTACACTTGAAGCCTACCCTGCCCGACAGACCCCCGGGTATCGGGCGCTGCTCGCCGTTCGCGCCGCCAGCCAAGGAGTCCCCATGCGCAAGCGCCTCCTCGCCTGTCTCGCCCTGCTCTGCCTCACCGCGTCCCTCGCCAGCGCCGCCGGCACCGGCAGGCAGCTCGTCCGCATCGCCGGCGCCGGAGAGACGGGGCCAGCCCTGGTCGACCGCGAGGTCTTCCTCGTCGCCGAGCTGCCGGCCGCCGACGGCTATCTCGCCTTCGTCGACGCGGCCGAACTGGCCCAGCTCCGCGCCTGGGGCCGCGCGGTCGAGGTTCTCGACCCCAGCGACGACGGCTCGCGCGAGTACCTGATCGCCTACCGGCACGCGCCGGGCGCGGCGCACACCGCGCATCCGGACCCCGCCGGCGCCCGCGTGCTGCTCGACGCTGCGCAGTACCGGCTGCTCAGCGTGCCCGCCGGCGACCTCGCGCTCACGCCGAGCTGCCTGCCGGACATCCAGCGCGTCTTCCGCCGTCCGCTGCGCTTCGCGCGCAGCCCGTGGACCGAGGCCGCGCCGCTGCGCGACGTGGACCCGGTGATCACCGCCATGGTGGCGGGCGTCGTCCAGAGCGAGCTGCAGAGCCAGGTGCAGACCCTGCAGAACTTCGGCACGCGCCACTCGCAGTACGCCGGCGGCCTGAACGCCTCGCTCTGGATCCGCGACCAGTTCCTCAGCTACGGCTACACGGACGTCACCTTCCACAACTACAACAGCTGGAACGACAACGTGGTCTGCGTCAAGCCGGGCGCGGTCTACCCGGATCGCTACGTCGTGATCGGCGGCCACTACGACTCGACCAACTTCAGCGGCGACAGCTACGCGCCGGGCGCGGACGACAACGCCACCGGCACGGTGGGCGTCCTGCAGGCGGCGAAGGCCATGGCCGGCCGCGAGTTCGAGTACACGGCGATCTTCAAAA
>VGXI01000097.1 GCA_016873475.1 bacterium
CCAGCCGCTGCGCCTCGAGCAGATCCTGCGCAGCAAGCAGAACCTGCTCGACAGCGGTTACTTCCGCTCGGTCGACTACCGGCTCGAGGCCCTCGACCCCAGCGCCGGTCCGCGCCTGCCGGCGCCCGTCGAGGACCTGCGCCTCGTCTGGCGCTTTCGCGAGCGCAAGCTGGCCGCGCTCGAGTCCGGCGTCGGCTACGGTTCCGTCGACGGCCTGCGCCTGCTCGGCGGCTGGACGCACCGCAACCTCTTCGGCCGCGGCCAGCGCGTCGGCCTGCAGGCCAACTTCGCCTTCGCCAAGGACCGCGCGGGCCGCTTCGGTCTCGGCTTCCAGCACGAGTCGCTGGAGTGGCGCGTCCTGGACATTGCCCGCCTGCGCGCGCGGCTCGGCCTGCTCGTCTTTCGCGAGTTGGACTACGAGAGCGAGAGCGGCGCTTTCAGCCTCGAGACGCGGGCGATTCGCCTGAGCGCCGCGCGCCGGCTGGACGCCTACACCGTGCTCGACCTGCGCCAGCAGTTCGACTTCCTCTACCAGCGGCGCATCGGCGACCTGCCGCTCCCGCCCGTGCCGGGCTACAACACGCGCTCGCTGGGCCTGGGCGTCGACCGCGACACGCGCGACGACTTCTTCAATCCGACGCGCGGCGGCCACTCCTGGCTCAGCTACAAGCTGGCGGGCGGCCTGCAGGGCGGCGACCATCACTTCCAGCGCCTGCAACTCAATCTCACCCGGCACTGGCGGCTGCCCCGCGCGGCCGTCGCCGCCGGCCGCTTCTACCTCGGCGGCGTCTGGCCCTATGGCGACAGCCGGCGGCGCACCCTGGTCGGGGTGCCCGCCGATGGCGTGCCCTTCCAGGAGCGCTTCTACTGCGGCGGCGGCAGCACCGTGCGCGGCTACGACGAGAGCAGCCTCGGCCCGCGCATCGACCCCGAGGCCGAGGATCTCGTCGCCGATCTGCCGGGCCAGAGCCTGCCGGTCTACATCCTCGGCGGGCGCTTCGCGCTCGTGGGCAACCTGGAGTGGCGACTGCCGCTGCCGCTCTTCGGCTGGCGCGGGCTGGGCAGCGTGCTCTTCCTGGACGGCGGCGGCACCTGGGAGTCGCTGGCGGACATCGCCGGCAGCCGCGCCTGGCCCTGGCAGACCGGCGACGCGAACGACACGCGGCGCGTGTTCTACGGTCTCGGCGGGGGGCTGCGCTACCTGACGCCCCTCACCGTGATCCGGATCGACTTCGGTCTGCCGCTCCAGGACCTCGCCGATCGCGGCGGGCGCTGGCACTTCAGCCTGGGGCAGACCTTCTGATGGGCCACCGCCTGCGCCGCTCGACCCTGGCCGCCCTCGTCCTCTTCGGCGCGCTGCTCGTGGCCGGCCTCCTCTACCTGCAGCGCAACAACCCCTGGCTGGCGGAGCGGGTGGCCGGCCTGGTCACCCGCAATCTCCTGTCGACGCGCGGCTACAGCCTGCACCTGGCGGGCATCGAGGGCCGGCTGCCGGGCGAGCTCGTGCTGCACGGCCTGCGCATCAGCTACCTGGGTCCGGGCCACGCGCCCTTCGATCTCTTCACGGCCCGCCGCGTCGCGCTGCGCGTCTCGCTGGCCGGCCTCCTGCGGGGCGACTTCCTGGCCGAATCGCTCCTGCTGGAGGAGGCCACGCTGCGCGCCTACAAGGTGCGTGCCGCGGGCTGGGCCTATCCCGGCTTCGACTCGCCAGGCGGCGGGCGCAGCGGCGTCCAGGTCGCCATCGACGCGCTCGGCGTCGACCGCCTGCAGGTGCTGCGCGAGACGCCGGCCGGCCCGGACACGCTGGTCCTGCGCGACACGGCCTGCCGGCTCTATCGCAGCGCGGAGGGCACCAGCCTCGACCTCGACCGCTTGCGCCTGGAGCACAGCGGCCGGCCGCCCGTCGATCTCTCCGGGCTCTTCCTGCTGCGCACGGGCGGGCGCCTCGACCTCGCCGGCATCGATGTCCTGCTTCCCGTCTCGCACCTGAACCTCCGCGGCGAGCTCGGCCTGGCCGGCGGGCTGCGCCTCGATCTCGGCCTGACGGCGGCGCCGGCGCGGCTCGGCGAACTGGCGGCGGCGATCGGGCAGGAACTGGAGACCGACAGCGAGCTGACCGGCCAGCTCCAGCTCGCGGGGGCACCCGACAGCCTGCAGCTCGAGGGTCGCCTGAGCGGCACGCTCTTCGACTTCCGCCTGGAGGAGGTCGGGCTGCGCGGTCTCTACGCCGACGGCCGCCTCGCCTTCGCCGCGCTCGAGGGGCGTCTCAACGACAACCAGCTCGAGGCGGCGGCCACCTTCACCCTGCCGATCAAGGGTCGCGAGTTCGGCTACAGCGCCGACGCTCAGCTCTCGCACTTCGACCTCGAGACTTTCCTGCCCGGCACGCCGCCCACGGATCTCAGCGGTGCGGTGAACATCGTCGACCCGGGCGGCGCCGGACGCTTCCGCTTCACGCTCGGCCCCGGGCGCTTCGACGCCTATCCCTTCGCGAGCGCCACCGGGCAGCTGCTCGTCGTCGGCGACACGCTCACCCTGAGCGCGGTCGAGGTCGCGGACCGCGGCCTCGCGGCCACGCTGAGCGGGCGCATCCATCCCGGCGCGGAAACCCTCGCCATCGAGGTGGAGGCCGTCAGCGACTCCGCGCGGCTGGCCGGGGTCTTCGCGGGGGACTCGCTGCTGGGCGGCCATGTCGAAGTGCGCGGGCGCTTCGCCGGGCCCGCCCTCAGCCCGGCGATGGCGCTCGACGGCACCTTCGCGCGGCTCACCTACTTCGGCGCCCGCCTGGGCCGCGGCGAGTTCGCGCTGCGCAGCGACGCCCTCGCGCTGCAGCCGACGCTCATCCATGCCGAGGGCGACTCGCTCGCGGGCGCCGGCCTCGCCTTCGCCCGCTTCTACCTCGACGCCGAGCTGCACGGCGACACGCTGCGCCTGCGCCACGGCTCGGCCGAGGGCGCCGATCTCGCCCTGGACCTCAGCGGGCAGATCGACGATCTCCTGGCCGCCGCGCCGCGCCTGCGCCTGGACCGCGCCTGGCTGCGCTGGCTCGGTCGCGAGTGGCTGAACGAGCGGCCCCTGGACCTGCGCCTGGGCGAGGAGCCGGCGCTGGGCCTCGCGCGCTGGCGCTCGAGCCAAGGCAGCGTCGCCCTGCGCTGGAACCGCCCCGACCAGGGCCCCGATCGCCTGGAGCTGGTCGACCTCGACCTCGCGCAGCTCGGGCCCTGGCTGCCGCCGAAGCTCGCGCTGGCCGGCCGCCTGAGCGGGGTCGTCGAGCGCTCCGGACCGGCGAGCTACGCCCTGCGGGCGCGGCTGGAGCGCATCCGCCTGCACGGGGAGCCGGCGGGCCGCGCGGAGCTCGCCCTGCGCTGGGAAGGCGACAGCCTGGCCGTCGACAGTCTGGCCTGGGAGCCCGGACCCGGCCGCCGGCTCCGCCTCGCGGGTGGGCTCGGCGGACTGCCGCCGGCCGCGCGCGGACCCGCAGCCCTGGCCGAGCTCGATCCCGCGCGCCTCGTCGCGGCCCTCGGGCTGGAGGTCCGGGACTTCCCCCTCGAGCGACTGACGCGGCTCTCGGCGGCGACGGCCTTCCTGGGCGGCGCTCTCAGCGGGCGCATCCAGCTCGCCGGCCCGCTCGCGCAGCCCACCCTGGGCGCGGAGGCCGGTATCGACAGCCTGCGGCTCTGGCAGTTGCGCGTCGACCGCCTCGACCTCGCTGCGCGTCTCGCCGACGGGAAGCTCAGCGTCCACCGGCTGGCGGCGCGGCGCGGGAAGAGCCGGGTGGAGGGGGCGATCGGCCTGCCGCTGGCACTCGGGCTCGGCCGTCCCCCGCGCCTGCCGACGGACGGCGCCCTCACCGGCAGCCTGCGGCTCGCGGCCGACGCCGAGGATCTCCTGGGCCTCAGCGATCTCCTGGCCGAGGCCGACGGCCGCCTCGAGGGCGAGATCAGCCTGGCCGGGACCCCGGCCGCACCCCGGCCTGCGGGTCAGTTGCGCCTGCAGGGCGGACTCCTGCGGCTGGCGGGGTGGGAGGAGCGCCTGAGCGAGATCGAGGCGACGGCTGCGCTGCGCGGGGACACTCTGGCCGTCCTCGCGCTCACGGCCGCGGAGAGCAGCCAATGGGCGCGCTACAAGGCGGGCCAGGTCCGCGCGCAGGGCTGGCTCACCTGGGTCGGCCCCTTCCGGTACTCGGTGACAGCCGACCTCGAGCGCTGTGCCTACGGCACGCTGCCCTTCTTCAGCGGGCTGGTCAGCGGGCAGCTCACCCTGAGCACCTGGGACGAGGCCGAGGTGCCGCCGCATCCCTTCCTGAGCGGCGATCTCGTCGTGCACGAGGGCACGCTCAGCTACGACTTCGCGGACGTCACCGCCGCCCCCGGTCCCAGCCTGGCGCCGATCTTCAGCTACGATCTCGGGGTGCGCGCGGAGCGGAAGCTGCTGCTCGTCAACAAGGAGGCGAACCTGGAGCTCTCGGGCGATCTGCGGCTGAGCAGCACGCCGGACGGCCAGGACGTCAGCGGCGAGCTCGCGACCCTGCGCGGCAGCTATCTGGTCTTCGGCAACAAGTTCCACCTCGTGCAGGGCGAGCTGGACTTCACGAGCGCGGAGGGGATCAACCCGAAGATCGACATCCTCGCCGAGGCCCGCAAGCGCGACGACAAGATCCAGATCCGCATCACGAACACCTTCGCCGAGCCGCAGATCGAGGTGATCAGCGAGCAGGGCTACAGCCGCGAAGACGTGCTGCGCATCCTGGCCGGCCTGCCGGTCGCCGGCGAGGCGGGCGGTGGCCAGGCCGGCGCCGCCGTCGCCGGGCGCGTGGAGGCGGAGCTGCTCAATCGGCTCGAGCAGGTGGTCTCGGGCGAACTGTCCGGCGTGGTGGACTTCGGCCTCGAAAACCGCAATCTTGAGGGGACCGCCGGCGAGGTCGAGACCCGCTGGCGCATCGGGCGCTATCTGCCCGGAGGTCTGTACGTCAGCTACAATCAGGGGCTGAGCATGGGATCGGACCGGGAGGTGGCGCTGGAGTACCGCCTCTACAATCGGCTCTACCTGCGCTCGGAAGTCGTCAACCGCGGCGGGCAGTACGCCGACGAAGGGCTGATCAACGAGTACAATGTCGACATCCGCTTCCGCTACGAGTACTAGCGCACCGGCCGCCGGGCGCCTCGCCGCCGCGGCGCTGGCGGGGCTCCTCGCGCTCGCCGCGGCCGCGCCGGCCGCGGCCTACGCCTTCGGCAAGAACAAGGTGCACTACGACTCCTTCGCCTGGCAGGTCTACCACAGCCGCCACTTCGACCTCTATTACTATCCCGAGGAGGCGACCCTCGCCAGCCAGACCGTGCTGCTCGCCGAGGAAGCCTACGAGCGACTCGCCGCACGGCTCGGCCATCGGGTGCGCCAGCGCATCCCGCTCGTGCTCTACAGCTCGCATCCCTCCTTCCAGCAGACCAACGTCAGCCCGCAGCTGATCAGCGAGTCGACGGGCGGCTTCACGGACGTCTACCGCAGCCGGGTCGTGCTGCCCTACACCGGTTCGGTGCCGGACTTCCGGCACGTGGTGGCGCACGAGCTGGTGCACGTCTTCATGCTCGACATGCTCTTCGGCGGCCGCGGCCCGGAGCACGTGGCGCGCAGCGTCGGGCAGTTCATGATGCCGCCGCTCTGGTTCATCGAGGGCATGGCCGAGTACCTCTCGACCGGCTGGGACGCCAGTGCGCAGCTCTTCCTCGAGGACGCCGTGGCGAGCGACTATCTCGCGCCCCTGGACGGCCATGTCGGCGGCTTCCTCGTCTACAAGGAGGGGCAAGCGGCGATCGCCTACCTCACCGAGCGTTTCGGCGAGGGCATCCTCGCCGAGCTGCTGCGCGAGATGGCCGGCCGCGGCAACCTCGAGCGCGCCCTGGAGAAGCGCACGGGACTCAACCTGAAGACCCTCAGCGCCGACTTCCTGCGCGAGACCAAGGAGCGCACCTGGCCTCGCCTGGCCGCGCGCGGCCGGCCGGGCGACCGCGCCTTCCGGCTCCTCGATCACGAGCGGGAAGGGCGCGGCTTCTTCGTCAATCCCCGCTTCTCGCCGGACGGCAGCCGGCTCGCCTACTTCGCCGACAAGGACGGCGAGGTGAACCTCTACCTCGCCTCCAGCCTGGACGGCAAGGTGCTCCGCCGGCTCGTCACCGGGCATCGCTCCTCGCGCCTGGAGAGTCTGCACCCCTTCGACACCGGCGTCAGCTTCGATCCGAGCGGCGAGCGGCTTGCCTTTTCCGCCCTCGCCGGCGGCGCCGACGAACTGGTGATCGTGGCGGCGGCGGACGGCCGGGAGTTGAGGCGCTATCGCGGCGAGCTGAGCAGCCTGCGCGGGCCGGCTTGGTCGCCGGACGGCCGCAGCATCGCCGTCAGCGGCGTCGTCGGCGGCGTCACCGACCTCTACCTGCTCGATCTGGAGAGCGGCCGCTGGCGGCGCCTGACCGCCGACCTCGCCGACGAGCAGGATCCCGCCTGGCTGGATGGGGAGCGCCTCGTCTACGCGCGACACCCGGCGCTCTTTCCGGAGCTCTTCACCCTGGCCACGGCGCCGGCGCCGGCCGCCCTCGACACGGCGCTCTTCGGGCGCCGGCCGGAAGCGCTCGCCGCCGGGGACGGCTACGAGCTCTGGCACCTGCGCCTGGGCGAGGCCACGAGCGGCGAGCGGCTCTCCGGCACCGCCGGCGACGACCGCCGGCCGCTGCCACTGCCGGACGGCGGCCTGCTCTTCACGAGCACGGCGGCCGGTCTGGAGGAGCTGTGGCAGCACGCAGCGGGGGACTCCCTGCCGCGCCGCGTCTATGCGCCGGCCGGGGGCGTCATCGGCCCCAGCCTGAGCGGCGACGGCCAGCGCCTGGCCTTCTCCAGTCTCGTCGGCGGCGGCTACGACGTCTTCGTCCTGGAGAACCTGCCGGCGCAGCTCGCAGCGCCGCTGCCCGGTCTCGCCGCCGAGGCGGATAGCCTGGCCTACACGCCCTTCGCGGCGCTGCCCGATTCGAGCGAACTGGGCCACCGGATCGCGGCCCTGCCGGCGCCTGGCGACTCCTTGACTGGCCTTGCGGGACCCTACCGGACGCGATTCCTCGTCGACGCCCTGGGCCGCCAGATCAGCTACGACACTGTCTACGGCCTCGTCGGCAGCAGCGTCATCAGCTTCAAGGACGTGCTGGGCGACCAGGAGATCACCCTCCTGCTGGACGTCTTCGGCAACATCTCCGACTCGAACTTGATGGCGGCCTACACGCGGCGCACGCGGCGGCTCAACTGGCGCACCGGGGCCTACAGCTTCCTCAGCTACTACCAGACGCGCATCGGCAGCTTCGGCGAGTACTTCCCCAGCGACCGCCTCGCGCTCGAGTGGCGGCGCGGCGGCTTCTTCTCGGCGAGCTATCCCTTCAGTCTCTTCATGCGCCTGGATGCCGACCTCAACGTCCTCTACGCGAAGCGGGAGTACTACGAGGGGCTCGATCCCTGGGGCCGGCCGATTCCCCTCAGCGACACAACTCGCGATCCAGTTGAGAAGCGCCTGCTCGCGCAGCCGAGTCTCTCCCTCGTCTACGACGACGCGCTCTTCGACTACCTCGGCCCCGTCAAGGGCAGTCGCTGGGCGCTGAGCGCCGGCTACGCCCACGACCTCGGTACCGGCGAGCCCGTCGCCCGCTGGGTGGGCTACCTGGACTGGCGCCGCTACCTGCTCGGTCCGGCGGGCCACAGCCTCGCCCTCCGCCTGACCGCGCGCGGCAGCGAGGGCGTCGATCCCGTCTACTTCTACCTCGGCGGGCCCTACGATCTGCGCGGCTACGACTACCTCGAGTTCGCCGGCACGCGCAGCGCCCTGGCCAGCGTCGAGTGGCGCTTCCCCTTCATCAACGCGATCTACCTGGGCGGACCGCTGCCCCTGGCCTGGGGCGGCATCGGCGGCAGCGTCTTCGCCGATCTTGGCGGCGCCTGGACCGGGGACGACTTCCGCGTCTTCCTGCCCGACGAGGCGCCGCAGCTCGCCGATCTGCGCGCGGATGTCGGCTACGGCTTCCGCATCAACCTCGGCGGTTTCCTGCTGCTCTGGGACATCGCCTGGCCGACGGATCTCGATCGGCTGGGCGCGCGGCGCAGCCACTTCTCGATCGGCGCGCAGTTCTAGGGTCAGCGCCGGGAAAAAGGCCTTCCCCGGCGGCGGCGGGCTCCGTATTGTTGCCCAATCCCGTCCACCGTCGCCTGACGCCGGAGCGCTCGTGACCCCACTCAGCCTCAATCCGCCCCAGGAGGCTGCCGTTGCCCACGGCGAGGGGCCCTGCCTGGTCATCGCCGGCGCCGGCAGCGGCAAGACCCGCGTCCTCACCGAGCGCATCCAGCGCCTCGTGCGCGAGGGCACGCCGCCCTGGCGCATCCTCGGCTTCACCTTCACGAACAAGGCCGCCGGCGAGATGCGCCGCCGCCTCGAGACCAGCCTCGGCGAGGCGGCGAGCCGGCTCTGGCTCGGGACCTTCCACGCCACGGGCGTGCGCATCCTGCGCCGCGAGGGGGAGCGCCTCGGCCTCGCGCGCGACTTCGGCATCTACGACGCCGAGGACCAGCTCGCCCTGCTCAAGGGCGTGATCAAGGAGCTCGCTCTGCCCGAGGGCAGCCTGACGCCGCCGGCCGCGCGCGCGGCGATCGAGCAGTACAAGAACCAGCTCCTGGCGCCGGAGGAGGCGGCGGCCCTCGCCCAGGGCTATCGCGACAGCCTCGCCGCCCGCGTCTACGCGGCCTACCAGAAGGGCCTCGCGCGGGCGCAGGCCCTGGACTTCACGGATCTCATCGCCCTGCCGGTGCGCCTCTTCGGCGACGATGATGCCGCCCGGGCGCGCTGGGCGGAGCGCTTCGACTTCGTCCTCGTCGACGAGTTCCAGGACACGAACCCGCTCCAGATGCAGTTCATCGAGCACCTGGCCAGCGCGAGCGGCAACCTCTTCGCGGTGGGGGATGACGACCAGTCCATCTACGGCTGGCGGGGTGCGGACATCCGCCACATCCTCGACTTCGAGCGGGAACACCCGGGGGCGGCGGTGATCCGGCTCGAGCAGAACTACCGCTCGACGCGGCCGGTTCTCGAGGCGGCCAATGCGGTCATCGCGCACAACCGCAAGCGCAAGGGCAAGGCGCTCTGGACCGCGCGCAGCGAGGGCCAGCCCGTGCGCGTGCAGACCCTGCTCGACGAGGAGGAGGAGGCGGAGGCCGTGGCGAGGCGCATCCGCAGCCTGGCCGCGCTCGGGACGCCGCTGGGCGGCTTCGCCGTGCTCTACCGCACACACGCCCAGAGCCGCGCGCTCGAAGCGGCGCTGGCGCGCAGCCGCCTGCCCTACCAGATCATCGGCGGCACGCGCTTCTACGATCGCAAGGAGGTCCGCGACCTGCTCGCCTACCTCAAGGTGGCGGCCAACCCCGCCGACACGGTGAGCTTCGAGCGCATCCTCAACGTGCCGCCCCGCGGCATCGGCAAGACCACCGAGGCGCGCCTGGCCGCCCTCGCGCAGAGCGAAGGCATCGCGCCGGGCCTCCTGGTGACGGCCTTCCCCGAACAGCTCGCCGCGCTGCCCGACGCCAGCGGCAAGCGGCTCGCCGAGTTCGGCCGCCTCCTGCTCTCGCTCTCGCCGCGACCCGAGCTCGACGCCGCACCCGAGGTGCTCGAGCGCCTGCTCGAGAAGGTGCCCTACCTCGAGTACCTCGCCGAGGGCGATCCCCTGCAGGCCGAGACGCGCCGCGAGAACGTGGCGGAACTCCTGAGCGCCGCGCAGGCCTTCCTCGAGGCGCGCCTGGCCGAGGCCCTGGGCGCGGCGGCGCTGCCCGTCGACGCGGAGGCCGGTCCCGCTGCGGAGCCCCGCCTCGGCCAGCCGGGCTCCCTGCGCGATTTCCTCGCCGAGGTGGCCCTGGTCGCCGACATCGACAAGCACCGCGAGGGCGCCGAGCTGGTCACCCTGATGACCCTGCACAACGCCAAGGGCCTGGAGTTCGACACGGTCTTCATCTGCGGCGTCGAGGAGCAGCTCCTGCCGCACGCGCTGAGCGCCGGCAGCGAGGACGACGGCGAGGTCGAGGAGGAGCGCCGCCTCTTCTACGTCGGTCTGACCCGCGCCGAGAACCGGCTCTGGCTGACCCACGCCCTCAATCGCCGCCGCTTCGGCGATCTGCTGCCCGCCGCACCCAGCCGCTTCCTCGCCGAGCTGCCGGCGGAGTGGGTAGAGCGCGAAGGCGAGGCGCTGCTGGCGCGCGCGGAGCTGCCCCCGGCCGGCCGCGATCGCTGGGGCGGCTGGAGCGGCCGCGGAAACCGCAGCGAGACGCCCGCCGCGCCTCGCCGCTGGGACCCGCGCCGGGCACCGCGCCTGTCCGCCCGCGCCACGGACGAGTTCGCCCAGGACGGCGGCGAGGATTTCGCGAGCGAGTTCCAGCAGGACCCGGAAGCGAGCGGCCTGCGCGTGGGCATGCGCGTCGCGCATCCCAGCCTCGGCACGGGCACGGTGCACAAGCTCGAGGGCGGGGGCGAGGAACTGCGGGTGATCGTTCTCTTCGACGGCAAGGGGCCGCGCAAGCTGCTCGCGCGCGTCGCGGGCCTGCGGCCGCTCTAGGCGACCGCCCAGGCAGGGGACGGAGGCATGAAGATCGACCGCGCGCTGCTGCTCCACCTCGAGGCGCTCTCGCGGCTCGCGCTGAGCGAGGACGAGCGCGCGGCGATGGCGCGCGACCTCACCCGCATCCTCGATTACGCCGAGGCGCTCGCCGATCTGCCGCCGGGGACCGAGGCGCCGGCCCTCGCGGGGGAGGCCGCGCCCGCTCTCCGCGACGACGCACCCGGCCCCTCGCTGCCGCCGGCCCTCCTGCTCGCGCTCGCGCCGGAGCAGGAGGCCGGTCACTATCTGGTGCCGCCGGTCCTGCCGCCGTCGCGCGTGGGCGAGAGCGAAACGCCGTGATCGCCGGCCTCGACCTCGGCGGCGCCCGCGCGCGCCTCGCGGCCGGCGAGTCCAGCCGCGAGGAGCTCTGGACAGCCCTCGCCGAGCGCTGCGACCGCCACGACGCCCGCCTTGCTTGCTTCCGCCACCGCGCCCCGATGCCCTCCTGCCCGAGCGCGGTAAACGATTCTATTCTAATGGGTTTGCCGTTTGTCCTGAAAGATAACATGAGCTGTGCAGGCACGCCCACGGGCTGCGCGTCCCGTCTCCTCGCCGGCTACGTCTCGCCCTACGACGCGACGGCGGCCGCCCGTCTGGCCGCCGCCGGCGGTGCCTACTTCGGCAAGACGAACATGGACGAGTTCGCGATGGGCTCCTCGGGCGAGCACTCGGCCTACGGCCCGACGCGCAATCCCTGGAACCTGGCCTGCAGCCCGGGCGGCTCGAGCAGCGGCTCGGCGGCGGCCGTCGCCGCGGATCTCGCGCTCTTCGCCCTGGGCAGCGACACGGGGGGCAGCATCCGCCTGCCGGCCGCATTCTGCGGGGTCGTCGGCGTCAAGCCCAGCTACGGCCGCGTCAGCCGCTACGGGCTGGTCGCCTTCGCCAGCAGCCTCGACCAGATCGGACCCATCACGAAGAGCGTGGCCGATGCCGCGCTCATCCTCGAGCTGATCCTGGGCCACGATCCGCGGGACGCGACGAGCCTGCGCGCCCCGGTGCCGCC
>VGXI01000098.1 GCA_016873475.1 bacterium
CTGCCGGAAGACACCCTGCACCGGGACGACGGCAGCCTGCTCAATCCGGATCTTCACGGCTATCTGCTGCCAACCATCGGGGACGTGCCCGAGATCGACTCCCGTGTCGTCGACAGCTTCGAACCGCACGGGCCCTTCGGCGCCAAGGAGATCGGCGAGGGTTGTATCGTGCCGATGATGGGGGCCATCGCCAACGCCGTGTACGATGCCTGTGGCGTCCGTGTCACCGAGCTGCCGATCACGCCGGAGAAGATCCTCACCGCTCTCAAGTCCGCCGCCGGGGTGAAGGCGAAATGACCAAGAAGGAGACGCCCGCCGCGGGTGACGCAGTCGGTGCCCGCAAGGAGCGCAAGCTGGAGCATCTGCTTTCCGTGGCCGCGGGCCTGATGGCCGAGCAGGGCTATGCGCAGACCACGATCCGTGACGTCTCGCGCAGGACGGGCTACAGCTTGGCCGGCATGTACTACTACTTCGAGAACAAGGAGGACCTGCTCTACCAGATCCAGCATCGCACCTTCGCCTCCTTGCTGGCCGCGCAGGAACGCGTTGTGGCCGGTCCAGCAACGCCGGAGGAGAAGCTGCGCCAGCTGGTGGACAACCACCTCGTTCACTTCTCGCGGTACGCGAGTGAACTCAAGGTCTGCACCTTCGAACTGCAGACACTCGAGGCCGACCGCTACGGCACCATCGCCGAGCTGCGCCGGCGCTACTTCAAGTGCGTGGCCAGCGTCATCGCGGGAATCATCGGCGGCAGCGATCCGGCTGCCGTGCGCCGGTACACGCTCCTGATCTTCGGCATGCTCAACTGGATCTTCATGTGGTACGACCCCGCGCGCGATGGCGACGTATCCACGCTGGGGGAGGAAATGATGGCGCTGGTCGCGGGCGGCTTGCCGGGATGGCAGAGCGACCGCGCGAGGAAGGACGGCGTATGAAGCTCGGACTGGAGGGCCAGGTTGCCCTCGTCACCGGCGGCAGTCGCGGTATCGGCGCTGCGATTGCGCTGGAATTCGCCCGCCAAGGCTGCGATGTGGCGCTGACCTGTCGTGGCCGGCTGGCCGATGCGCAGGCGGTTGCCGCGCGTGTCGAGGCGCTGGGCCGCCGCGCCCTGGCCGTGCAGACGGACGTCGCCGATCTCGCCGCAGCTGAAGGCACCGTCGGCCGCGTCGTGAACGAGCTTGGCCGCCTGGACATCCTCGTCTGCAACGCGGGCATCACCTGGGACGGCGTCATCTGGAAGATGACAGAGGAGCAATGGGACGCGGTGATCGACACCAATCTCAAGGGTTACTTCACCTACAACCGCGCGGCAGCGCAGGTGTTCAAGGAGCAGCGGCGCGGCAAGATCGTGAACGTCTCGTCCATCAACGGCATGCGTGGCAAGTTCGCCCAGTCGAACTACGCTGCCGCCAAGGGCGGCAACATCGCCCTCACCAAGACCCTGGCGCGCGAGCTCGGCAAGTTCGACGTCAACGTGAACGCGGTCGCACCCGGCTTGGTGATGACGGAGTTGGCTGCGAACATGCCCCAGGAGTTCCTGAACAAGGCGATGAACGAGACGGTGCTGGGGCGGATCGCCACGGCGGAGGAGGTGGCCTATGTGGTCGTTTTCCTCTGTTCCGAGTTCGCCCGGCACATCACGGGCGAAGTGATCAAGATAGACGGCGGCCAGTACATCTAGCAAAGGACGTAGCATGGCACGCGTGGGAGTGGTCGGCATCGGGCACGGCGTTTTCGGGCGGCGCAGCGACGCTTCAGTGCAGGAGCTGGCCTTCGAGGCCTTCCGGCTGGCGCTGGCGGACGCTGCGCTCGAACCGGCGGCGATCGAGGCGACGGTGATCGCGGCCGTACCCGAGTACCACAAGCAGCGCTCGATCGCCGGGGTGGTGCAGGAGTATCTCAACCTGAACCCGAAGCCGGCCTGGTTGACGGAGGTGGCCTGCGCCTCGGGATCGGCGGCAATCCGCACGGCCTGGATGGCGATCGCCTCGGGCCTGCACGAGGTCGTGGCGGTGATCGGCTGCCAGAAGATGACCGAGCTGGACACCCCGGAGATCCTTGCCCTCATGGGACGCGTCGGGGACGTGCAGTGGGAGTCCACCTTCGGCACGACCTTCCCCGGCTACTACGCCCTCTTCGCGCGGCGGCACATGCACGAGTTTGGCACCACCGCCGAGCAACTCGCCCTGGTCGCGGTCAAGAACCACCACTACGGCGCTCTGAACGAGAAAGCGCTCTTCCGCAAGGAGATCACGCTGGAGAAAGCCCTCGCCTCGGATCCCGTGGCCTCGCCCATGCGCGTCTACGACTGCTGCGCGAACGCCGACGGCGCCGCGTGTCTGGTTTTCGCAGCGGAGCGGCGCGCGCGCGCGATCAGCCGGCACCCGGTGTGGCTCGATGGCGTCGGCTGCGCCACGGCCAGCATGTCCGTGCTGCGGCGCCCCGATCTGACAGGGCTACCCTCGGCGGTGGAGGCCTCCCGCCAGGCGCATGCCATGGCGGGCAGCACGCCCCGCCAGGTGAAGGTAGCCGAGGTGCACGACTGCTTCACGATCGCGGAGATCATGGCCTACGAGGACTTGGGCTTCTGCGCCAAGGGCGAGGGCGGCGCCTTCATCGCCGACCGCCAAGCCTACATCGGCGGCGCCACGCCGGTGAACGTGGACGGCGGACTCAAGGCCAAGGGCCATCCGATCGGCGCTACCGGTGTCTCCATGGCCTGCGAGATCGTCAACCAGCTGCGCGGCGAGGGCAGCAAACGCCAGGTACCGGACGCCGATCTCGGGCTTACCCACAACGTGGGCGGGATCGGCCAGTACTGCTTCGTCAACGTCTACCGGAGGGACTAGTTGTGTTCGAGTGGTTCGGCCGCGTCAGCTTCTGTTCGCACACGAAGGTGACGGACTTCGCCTGCCACCTGCGCGCGGGACGCCTCGTCGCCTCGCGTTGTGTCGCTTGCGGGCATCTGGCCTATCCACCCCGCGCCGACTGCCCGGCATGCCTGAGCGAGGACTTCACCTACCACGAAATCAGCGGACGGGGGACGGTGCATACCTACACGCGCATCGATGCGGCTCCGGCCGGCTTCGAGACGTTGTCACCCTACGTGATCGGCGTCGTGGACCTCGCCGAAACGGGACGCCTACTCGCCTGGTTTGGCCCCAGCATCCCCGAATCGGAGATCGCCGTGGGCATGCCCGTGCAGGTGGTTCCCCGTCTCTTCGAGGAGATCGAGGAGATTCGCGTCTACTACAGCCTGGAGCGGCCCGAAGCGCCTGGCGCCGGTGCCGTCTGAGGAAGGGGGCGAGGATGGGCACCGTTCGGTACGAGGTGCGGGAGGATGTGGGTTACCTGACCCTGGACAACCCGCCCGTGAACATCATGACCCAGGCCCTGATGGACGAGCTGGCCGAGAAGCTCGCCACGGTCGGCGCCGACTCCTCGCTGAAGGCGCTGGCGATCGGCGGGGAGGGCAAGGCCTTCAGCGCCGGCGCCGACGTAGGCGAGCACGAACCGGCGCGTGCGGCCGGCATGATTGCCTCCTTTGGCCGCCTCTTCCGCCGCCTCGAAGGCTTGGAGATCCCCGTGGTGATGGCGGTGAACGGAGCCGCCCTGGGCGCTGGCTTCGAACTGGCGATCATGGCCGACCTGCTCCTGGCCGCCGAGTCGGCCACCCTCGGGCAACCGGAAATCCGCTTGGGCTTCTTCGCGCCTGTCGGGGTGGTGGAACTGCCCGCGCTTGTCGGGCGGGCCAAGGCGATGGAGATCACCTGCACCGGCCGCAGCTACACGGCCGCCGAGATGGAGGCCTGCGGACTGGTTTCCCGCGTCGTACCCGATAACGAGCTGCCAGCGGCCCTGGAGACCGTGCTCAAGGACCTGCGCCGCGCCAGCCCGCTCGTGATGCGGCTGAATGTCCGCACTCTCAAGCGCCTCCGCGGGCAGCCCTTCACCGCCGCTCTCAGCGAGGCCGAGCGCGTGTTTCTCGATCAGCTCATGGTCGCCGAGGACCCTCGGGAAGGTGTCGCTGCGTTCTATGCCAAGCGGCGACCGGAGTGGCGCAACCGCTGAACGCGCCTCGGCGCGCGAAGGGAGTTGAGATGCGAATCGTCGTGATCGGAGCGGGGGCGCTGGGCGGCCTCGTAGGGGCGCACATGACCGAGGCCGGCCAGGACCTCACCCTCATCGAGATCAACGAGTCGCGCGCCCGGCTGCTCACGGAGAACGGCCTTCTCATCTCCGAGGGCAGCGCCGGTGAGCGCTGCGTACGAATGAAGGTGGCCGCCAAGATCACGGGTCTGCCCACAGCGGACCTCATCTTCGTTGCCGTGAAGAGCTATCAGACGGAAGACGCGGTGCGCAGCGCGCTGCCGGTTATCGGCGACGGCACCTATGTGCTCTCGATGCAGAATGGGATCGGCAACACCGAGACGATGGCGAGAATCCTGGGACCGCAGCGTGTGCTCTGCGGCATTACCTACCATAGCATCCAGCACGTGGGGCCCAACCGCCTGCGCTACCGAGCCGGGATCAAGCCGATCCAGATCGCGCCGCACGACGGCAGGATCACCCCAGCCATCGAGGCGATCGGGGAGGTCTTTCGGCAGGCCGGTCTCGACACGAACGTCGTTGAGAAGATCGACGACGTGATCTGGCAGAAGCTGCTCCACAATGCGGTCGTCAACCCGGTTTCTGCCCTCACCGGCTTGACCTGCCGCGAGATGCTCGATGACGAGGACCTCCAGCGCTTCATGCGCGCTCTCTGCATGGAGATCGTGGCGGTGATGCGGGCGCGCGGCGTGCCCATCATGGACGAGGAGGATCCCTATCGGCCGGTGATCGGCTCGCAGAAGGCCCTCGGCAAGAACCGGCCCTCGATGTGGCAGGACCTCTCGCGCTCGAACTGTACGGAAGTGGACGCCATCAATGGGGCCATCGTCGAGGAGGCGGCGCGCTTGGGCCTGGCCGCTCCCCTCAATTTCGGTCTCGTCCGCTTCATCCACTCCCGCGAGCGGCAGAAGATCCTGCGCAAGCGTGCTATCGCCGAGACACTGGCCAGCGCGGCACAGGCGGCGCCGGTCGCCAAGGCCCGGTCTCTGCCGAAGATGCACCTGCGTCCGACGCAGCTGGCTCCCGACGGCGGCATGCCTTCGGGGCGCGTTCCCTTGCGCATGGCCCCGCGGCTGAAGGAACTCCTGCGGAACTACTATCTGGACCTGCAGGCGGCCAGCGACGGGGCCGATCGCATGGTGGCCTGCTGTTCCGGTACCGGTCCCGTGGAGATCGTGCGCGCGCTTGGCCTGACGCCCTACTTTCCGGAGAACCACACCGCGCTTATCGGCGCCAGCCGCCAATCGGGGCGCTACATCCCGCGCGCGATGGCCGAAGGCTTCTCGCAGTTCGCCAGCTCGGCGATGGCCTGCGACATCGGTGCCATGCTCATCGGAGACAGCCCCCTGGTCTCCCTCTATGGTATCGCTGGCCCGCCGCGGCCGGATGTCGTGGTGTACAACACGAACTACGGGCACAGCCTGATCCGCTGGTTCGAGTACTACGGCAGGCAATACCGCGTGCCCGTGTTCGGCCTGCACCCATCGGCCGCCCTGGATGCCGTAGACCTGATCGACACCGGCGCCGCCGCGCAGCAGATGTTTCGACTCGTCTCCCAGCTCCAAGGTGTGACCCGGCGGTCACTGGACGTGGACAGGCTAGCGGAGGTCGTGGGGCTCTCGGCCCAGGCGGCGCGGCTGTGGAGAGAGATCCTCAATCTGGCGGAAAGCGTGCCGTCGCCGCTGACCTTCTTCGATGCCCTGATCCACTTGGCGCCCATGGTGCTCATGCGCGGCACGCCGGAGGCGGTGGAGTACTACGAGATCCTGAAGGCGGAACTCGAGGAGCGCGTAGCGGGCAACATCGCCGCCGTCCCCGGCGAGAGATACCGCTTCTACTGGGAGGGCCCGCCGATCTGGTGCGCACTGCGGCCACTGTCAGAGCTCTTCATGAGCCACAGCGCGGCCATCGTGGCCTCTACGTATGCCGACATCTTCGCGCTGGATGGGTTCGACCCGAAGAATCCGATCGAGAGCATGGCCCGCACCTACACCAGCATCTTCCCCAATCGCTCCGACGACTACAAGCAGTCGTACCTCGTCAGCAGATTGAGGCGTTATGGGGTAGACGGGGTGATTCACCACGAGGGGCGTACGACGCCGGAGCACAGCAATGCGCGCTATGGGCTGGACGTCAGCCTGCGGCGGGCAACCGGCCTACGCTCCATTGTCGTGGAGGCGGACACGCATGACCTGCGCCTCTTCTCCATGGACCGCATCATGAGCAGATTGGGCGAGTTCATCGAGATGCAGGAACCGGCGCAGGAGACGGCCGCCGGCTCGGCGGACGGGCCGGATGGCCCGTGGAAGGGAAACGAGAATGAGTGAACTCGCGCGCCCGGTGGCGGGCCTCGACGTAGGTACGGAATTCGTCAAGGCAATCGTGCTTGCCGGCGACGGGGCGATCCTGGGCCGCGCCTCGGTGCCGACGCGGGGCTACTTCCAGGAGCGCGCCCGCGAGGCGCTCGATGCCGCCCTCGACGATGCCCAGACGGCCGAAGACGAGCTTGGCGGACTCTGCGCCACGGGCTTCGGGGCAAGCCTGGTTCACGGCGCCACGCGCACCGCCAGCGAGGCCGCCTGTCATGCCCGGGGCGCCTTCCACCACATACCCGGGGTAATGACAGTGGTGAACATCGGCGGCCAGGAGCCGCGAGTGATTCGGGTGGACGGCAGCGGCCAGCCGACAGAGATCGCCTCGCTGCGCCACTGCGCCGTGGGCATCGGCACCTTTCTCATGTTCGCCGCGCGCCACCTCGATGTCCACCCGACGCAACTCCAGGAACTGGCGGCGGGGGCGGAGCAGCCCGCACATGTCGGCAGCTACTGCTCGGTGTTTGCCGGTGTCGAGCTGCTCGAGCGACTACGCGAGGGAGCGAGCCGCGAGGAGGTTGCCCTCGGCTGCATTCACTCCGTGGCTGAGCGCGTGGCGGAGATCATTCGCTTCGAGGCGCCGATCCGTGTCACTGGTGGCGTGGCCGAGTTCTTCCCCGGCGTGCTCAAGAGGTTGAGCGGGCTCACGGGACAGACAGTGGAGGCGATTCCCGAGCCGATGCTGGCGGGGGCGCTAGGGGCAGCCCTCAAGGCTCGAGATCTGGCTAGCAGGGCCGGGAGCACGCCAGGTGCCGTGGTGGGCACGCAGGCCGCCACGGCCAAGCCCAAGGAGCAGGGATGACAAGGCGGTGGCTGAACAGGGCCTGGGTCATGACCGCGCAGGGATCTCCGTGCGAAGAGCGAGAGGTGAGCCTGCCCGCAACGGCGCCCGGCGAGGCCTTGGTTGCGGTCGCGGGTTGCGGCGTCTGCCATACGGACATCGCCTTTCTGTATGGAGGCGTGCCCACCCGTGCGGAGCTACCACTGACGCTGGGGCATGAGATCAGCGGCCTGGTGCTGGAAGTGGGCGAGGGCGTCGATCCGACGCTGGTGGGCCGACCGGTGCTCGTGCCCGCCGTCATGCCCTGCGGCGAGTGCGCGCTCTGCCAAGCGGGGCGGCGGCGCATCTGCCGCGCACAAGTGATGCCGGGCAACGACCGCCACGGGGGATTCGCCTCGCACGTCCAGGTGCCGGCCCGCTTTCTCTGCCCGGTCGGCGAAGACGTCCTTGCGCGCAACGCGCTCTGGGAGCTCGCGGTCGTCGCCGACGCCGTCACCACGCCCTTCCAAGCGATCAAGAACGCGGGCGTGCGTGACGGCGATCTGGCTGTCGTGATCGGTGCCGGCGGAATCGGCATCCACGCCGTGCAGATCGCCGCCGCGGCCGGCGCCCGGGTGATCGCTCTGGATGTCGACGCGCGCAAGCTGGAGACGGCGAAGGCGCTGGGTGCGGGCGAGACCGTGCATGTGCACGGTCTCGAGATCAAGGACATCCGCGGTCGCGTCAAGGAAGCTGCGCGGGACCTGGGCGCGGACGCCCATTGCTGGAAGCTCTTCGAGACCTCCGGCACCCGCGCCGGGCAGGAGACCGCGCTTGCGCTGCTCGGCTTCGGCGCCCACCTGGCCGTGGTGGGGTTCACCCTGGACAAGCTCGAATTCCGCCTGAGCAATCTCATGGCCTTCGACGCCACGCTGGTCGGCAATTGGGGCAGCGATCCAGCGATCTATCCCGAGGTTCTGGAGTGGATCGCTGCGGGCAAGCTGGAGATCAGCCCGCTCGTCGAGCGCTACGGACTGGACGATCTCAACCGGGTTCTGGCCGCCGCCCACGCGGGCAACCTTCTAAAGCGTCCAGTGATAGTGCCTTAGCGGCGGGAAAGAACCCGCTTGACCCGGCGCTTGCAGGGAGCGACAATGGATCGAACGTTCGTTCTAATTGGGGGGTTGGCCTGAGCCAAGGGCTGATCCTGCCATCGAGGAGGCAAGATGCCCGAGCACATCGTCCGCCGCTGCGAGGAACTGATCTCCGACTTCTCCTTCGACTACGTGCGGCGCTGGAAGGCTGCGGATCCGACGCGGCGCGTGATGGGCTTCCTGCCAATCTACGTTCCCCGGCCTCTCTTGCATGCCGCCGGGATGCTCCCGGTGGGCATCATGGGCGGCGGGTCCCAAGTGGAGATTATCAAGGGTGATGCCTACTTCCAGTCCTACATCTGCCACTTGCCGCGCAGCTTCGTGGAGCTGGCGATGGACGGCAAGTTCGCGGATTTCGACGGCTTTCTCTTCCCCTCGATCTGCGATGTGATCCGCAATCTCTCCGGCATGTGGAAGCTGCTCTTCCCCGGCCTCTACGCGAAGTACTTCGACTTGCCGCAGAATTTCGATCCGGAGTTGGGCGGCAAGTTCTACCGGCAGGAACTGGCCAAGCTCTTGGCCGACTGCGAAGTGCTCACCGGCCGCAAGGTCGCCAACGCCGATCTTCTGGAGAGCATCCGCCTCTACAACTTGAACTACCAGGCGATCACGCAGCTCGACTACCGTCGCCGCCGGGAGCCGTGGTGCTACCCGGCGTCGGAGGCCTACGCCGTGGTGAGGGCGGGGATGATCATGGACGTGAGCGAGCACACCGACCTCGTCCACACCTACATGAACGCCGTGGACGCCGCGGAGCGCCCCTTCCACGACGGCAGCCGCGTCGTGGTCAGCGGGGCATTCTGCGAACAGCCGCCCCTCGACCTCATCCGCACGCTGGAGCTGGCGGGCTGCCTGATCGTCGCCGACGATTTCCTGCTCGGGAGCCGCTGGCACACCACCGCGCTCCCCGAACGCGGAGACGGGCTGGACATCCTCACTGAGGCCTATCTAAGGCGCAGCACCTACTCGAGCAGCCGCTACGATCCCCTCTGCGAGAAGCGCGATCACCTAGCGCTGCAGGTGGCGGAGTCGAAGGCCGACGGCGTGATCTTCTGTGCGCCAAGCTTCTGCGATCCCTCGCTGCTGGATCTTCCCTTGCTCCAGGCGGCGATGGACGAGCGGGGGATCCCCAGCGCGCACTTCAAGTACGCCGAGAACACAGGGCAATTCCAGGCCATTCGCGAGCAGGCCGGCACCTTCGCCGATTCCCTCATGCTCTGGAGCGAGAGATGAGTACGATTCACAAGGAAGAGAGCATGGTCATGCAGAAGACCATGATCGCTGACCACTTCGAGCAGTTGGCCCGCGCCCAGCAGGAGGGCCGCAAGGTTGTCTATACCTTCGTTCCGGGCAACCTGACGGAACTCATCCTCGCTTTTGATCTCCTGCCGGTGCACCCGGAAATCAACGCCCTCCAGTCGGGCATGCGCAAGATCTCCGGCGACTACATTCGCGAAGCCGAGCGCTTGGGCCATTCCGAAGATGTCTGCACCTACGTCAAGTGCGATGTGGGCATGCTGATGAAGGGCAACCTCGGTCCAACCGGCAGGCCGTTGCCGCCGCCGGACCTGCTGCTGCTCAGTTACACGGGCTGCTTCACCTTCATGAAGTGGTTCGAGATCCTGCGCAGCCACTACGACTGCCCCGTGATCATGATCCAAGTGCCCTACCAGGGCGATGGTCGTATCACGCCGGAGATGACTGACTACGTTTCCGAACAGTTGCGGAAGGAGCTGGTGCCGGCCCTGGAGAAGCTCTCCGGCAAGAGGCTCGACGAGGAGCGCTTGCGCGCTCTTCTGCAGCGCTCGCGTGTTGCCGAAGAGAACCTCGTTTGGGCGCTGGAGTCGGCCAAGCGCCGCCCCTCACCCATCGATGCCTACTTCGGAGGCGTCTACTACATCGGCCCCATCTTCACCGCCTTTCGGGGCACGCAGGCCTGCGTCGACTACTACGCTCTGCTGCGGCGGGAGATCGAGGCTCGTCTAGAGGCGGGGCAGGGCCCGCTCACGCCCGATGGTCTTCTCGCGGAGGAGAAGTACCGGGTGGTCGTCGAGGGTCCTCCCAACTGGACCAGCTTCCGCGAGTTCTGGAAGATGTTCTACGACGAGGGTGCGGTGGTGGTCGCTTCCAGCTACACCAAGGTGGGCGGGACCTACGATCGCGGCTTCCGACACGACCCCGCACGGCCTTTTGCGAGTCTGGCCGAGTACTGCCTGGGATGCTACACCAATCTCAATCTGCCCGATCGGGTGCAGATGCTCACCGACTACGTCCGCGACTACGCCGCCGACGGCTTCCTCATCAACTCCATCAAGAGCTGCAATTCCTTCTCGGCCGGCCAGCTCCTGATCCTGCGCGAGGTGGAGAGGCGGACCGGCAAACCAGGCGGGTTCATCGAATCCGATCTGGTGGACCCGCGCTACTTCTCGGGGGCCAACATCAAGAACCGCCTGGAGAGCTACTTCCAGATGATCGATCTCAAGCGCCAGGAGCAGTACTCGTGAAGTGCTACGTCGGCATTGATCTCGGTTCCACGACGACGAAGGCGATCGTCCTCGATGCCGAAGGGGGAATCGTCGGGCGCGGCCTCACCAACAGTCGCAGCGACTACATGGTGGCGGCTGCGGTAGCCCAGAACGAAGCCTACATCAACGCACGTTTCGAATTGCTCCGCAAGCTGCTGCACGGCGACGAGAGCCAAGCGACGGATGAGTACCTGCATCGACTGCGGATTCGCTTCCGCTACGAGCAGATTCATGAGCACTACCGGCATCTGCGCGAGCGATGTCTGGCGGGCGCGGAGGAGAAGCGCGGGAGCGACGGCGACTTGGCGAGGACCGTCGACGAGATCTTCACGGCAATGGAAGAGAAGCTTGCCGACCACATCGCCAGCTTCGGCGATGACGAGAGCCTCTTCTTTCGCGACGTTGCCGGTAGCCTGTACATGGCGCTCGCGGAGACGGCCGCGCGGCGGTGGGAAGTGTCCTTCGATCTCCTGATCGGGCTCTACGATCGGGCCATTCTCCTGGTGGAGGGGCAGCTCCTCGAACAGTCCTTCCGCGACTGCGCTGAGGCGGCGCTCGCGGGTCTGGAGCTGCCGATGGGCAATGACCTCGACGCCGAGGTTCTACGCCAAGCCGTGGCAGAGGTGGCCGGCGTCGAGTTTTT